>JAVVYT010000091.1:0-1999 GCA_036650995.1 Clostridia bacterium
TTTGTGATGGTGTGACTCTTCCAAAAATATTATTATTTGTTACTATTTCCATGAAATCATAATTTTGATCATATTGGGACATATCAACATAACTATTTGCATGTTCAAACCCAGCTTTTTGAGCAGTTGTTGAAACAGTAATAGGATTATCGCCTGAGATAATTTTTATATCTACATTTTGTTTTTTAAAATATTCAAAAACCTCTTTTAAATTATCTCTTAGCTTATCAGTTATAAGGATAAAAGCAAGTGGAACACTTTCGTTTTTTACATTGTCAAGTTCAGTAAAATATTTTGCAAAACATATAACTCTATATCCCGATTCCATATAATCTTTAATATCGTTATCAATTGTTTTCAATATATATTCAGGAGCGCCTAGTACGTATTTGTCATTTTCATTAAAAGAAACAGCACTTAATTTTCTGCTTGAAGAAAATGGTAAAACAAAATCGCATTTAAACGGCTCAGTCTTTCCAAAAAAATCTCTCATTGCATGAGCTGTAGAATTATTGTCAGTTGTATTAGCAATAAAATTTACAATTAAATTTTTAATATTATCAATATCTTTAGTTTTATAAATTACTTTATCAACAACTAAATCTCCTTTAGTAATAGTACCTGTTTTATCAAAACAGATTGTATCAACACGTGCTAGTTGTTCTAAAGCAAAGTTCTCGCTAATTAAAGTGTTGTATTTTGCAAGTTTAATTACACTTACTGCAAATGCCAAACTAATTAGTAAAATAAGTCCTGCTGGAATCATACCGATTATTCCACCAGCTGTACTTACGATAGCATCTTGCCATGGTTGATTAGAAAAGAAATATTGCGATAAAAATAGTAAAATACCTAACGGACCAATTGCATAAGATAGAATTCTAATGATTTTTTGCAAAGAATAAATTATTTCCGAGCTAAATTTTTTGTGCTTTTTAGCTTCCAAAGTCAATTTACCAGAAAAAGAATCTTTACCAACGGCAGTAGCAGTAATTGTTGCATTACCAGATATAACAAAACTACCGGAATAAACAGTATCACCACTAGATTTTTCAACAGGCTCGCTTTCACCAGTAATTAAACTTTCATTTACTTCTAAAAAAGAAGTTTCATTTATTATACCATCGACAGGAATTTGACTTGAACTTTGAAGTAAAATTGTTTCGCCTAAAACTATGGAATTAGTATTTATCGTTTCTTCTTTGTTTTCTCGAATAACATTTACTTTAGCCTCATTTAATATTTTTAATTTATCTATAATTATTTTAGCTCTAATTTCTTGTACTATTCCAATTAGAGTATTTGATATAACAACGCCCATAAACAATAGATTTCTATAGCTACCAACAAATAGGAGTAAAGAAAAAATAAGAGTATTTATAATGTTAAAAAGGTTAAATACATTTTCAAAAATTATCTGACCAAAAGTCTTTGAAGTTTTCAGGTCAAACTTATTAGTATTACCTTTTTTGATTTCTATATCAATTTGCTTTTTTGATAATCCTTGCATTTATAAATCTCCTTAAAAAATATCTTCTTTTATACTGATAGTTATAGTATAACAAATTTTACAAATAAATCAAATAAAAAGCTGTTAATTTTATTTTAACAGCTTTTTAAAAAAGTTTATGAATTTTTTATAAATTTACAATAATTATAATTCGCTTCCACAACTAGAACAAAAAACACTATCTTTAGGATTGTTTTTAAAACAGTTAGGGCATTTTTTAAGACCTCTCAATGTTGATAATTGCTCTTGTAAATCTTCTATTTTTTCTATTGATTCATTTACTATTAAAATAAGATCGTTTATTTCAGTAGAATTATCTGAATCATTTTTAGTAGCATCGTATACTAATTTGCCAATTTTATTGTATAATTTTTCTAAATTATTTTTGTAATCTGAAATCTTAATATTTACTTTTGCAATATCTAAAATTTCTCCTGCTTTTTTTGCAGTTACATCTGCAGCACATCTTGCTTTTTCAACTGTTTCATC
>JAVVYT010000091.1:2009-6212 GCA_036650995.1 Clostridia bacterium
AATACTCATTAAAATCAACCTTTCTAAAACTTAATTATTTGTAGATTAAAATAGCTACTTATAGATTATAACACTAATTAAATTAATATGCAACACCTTGTGCCTGCATTGCCTCGGCAACTTTTAAAAATCCTGCTATATTAGCACCAGCAACTAAATTACCTTTAGCACCGTATTTTTCGGAAGCTTCATATGCAGCAGCATAAATATTTTTCATAATGTTCTGCAATTTTTCATCTACTTCTTCAAATGTCCAGCTAAGACGAATAGAGTTTTGACTCATTTCTAAACCTGAAGTTGCAACTCCGCCAGCATTTGCGGCTTTAGCAGGTCCAAACAAAACGCCTGCATTCTGTAGTGTTTCAACCGCTTCAGGAGTTGAAGGCATATTTGCTCCTTCAGCAACAAGCATACACCCATTTGAAATTAAAGCCTTAGCATCATCAATATTAAGTTCATTTTGCGTTGCACATGGAAGAGCAATATCACATTTAACTGTCCAAATTCCTTTTCCTTCAAAATACTTAGCAGATGGCACACGTTTTGCATATTCGGCTATTCTGCCACGTTCAACCTCTTTAATTTGTTTTACTATATCTAAATTAATACCATTATCATCAACAATATATCCATTAGAGTCAGAAAGTGCAATTACTGTACCGCCTAGTTGCATTGCTTTTTCAGATGCATAAATAGCAACATTTCCAGATCCAGATATAACAACTTTTTTACCAGCAAAAGAAGTGCCACTTGTTTTAAGCATTTCATTAGTAAAATAACAAAGACCATATCCAGTAGCTTGTGTACGAGCTAAAGAACCACCATATGTTAATCCTTTGCCAGTTAAAACACCAACAAATTCATTTCTAAGTCTTTTATATTGGCCAAATAAATATCCTATTTCTCTTGCACCAACGCCAATATCACCAGCAGGAACATCTGTATTAGCTCCAATATATTTTGAAAGTTCTGTCATAAAGCTTTGGCAAAATCTCATTATTTCTCCATCAGATTTACCTTTAGGATTAAAGTCAGACCCACCTTTACCACCGCCCATTGGTAAACCAGTAAGACTGTTTTTAAATGTTTGTTCAAAGCCTAAAAATTTAATTACTGATGCAGATACCGTTGGGTGAAAGCGCAAACCTCCCTTATAAGGACCAATAGCCGAGTTAAACTGTACTCTATATCCCCTATTAACTTCAACTTCGTTTTTATCGTTAACCCAAGAAACTCTAAATTGAATAAACCTTTCAGGTTCAACTAATCTATCGACTACACCTGATTTTACAAGGTCAGGTCTTTGATCTAAAACAGGTTCTAAAGACTCTAATACCTCCATAACAGCTTGTAAAAATTCGGATTCACCAGCATTTCTTTTTTCAACGTCAGAATAAACTTTTGCAAGATATTCACTTTTAAAATTCATAATTTTACCTCCATTTATTTTTTGTAATTTTATTCTATCATATTTTTTTTAAATTAGCAACAAAAAAATAATAAATTTACAACTATTTTTTTGTAATATTGAAAGCTAAATTAGAATAAAATATAATAAAAGGAAAAGGAGATAAATGAATGGACTACTACAATAAAAGTATATCTGAATTATATATATTATTTAATTCTTCAAAGAATGGATTAACAAAATCCGCAGTAGAAATTAATAAAAGAAAATTCGGAATTAATCAAATTGAAAATAAAAAAGAAAAAAATTTATTTATAAAAATATTAAATCAGTTAAAAGATTTTATGGTGATAATTCTTTTTATTGCCGCTATTATTTCTTTTATAACAGGATATTTATCAGGTAAAATTGATTATATTGAACCTATTGTAATAATTTCTATCATTGTTATCAACGCAATTATCGGAGTTATTCAAGAGGAAAAGGCATCTAAAGCGATCGATGCCTTAAAAAAAATCTCTTCACCTCATTCTAAAATTTATAGAGATAATAAAATTCAAAATATACTTTCTAAAGATCTTGTTGTAGGTGATATAATTATTCTAGAGTCAGGAGATTTAGTAGCAGCTGATGTAAGACTTATCGAAAGTAATAGCCTATACACAGATGAATCTTCCTTAACTGGAGAATCAATACCGGTCTTAAAAGAAGCTGAAATAATTATAAATAAAGATACGCCTATCTCAGAACAAAAAAATATGTTAATTTCTTCTAGTCTTATAACTTCTGGAAATGGTATCGGAATAATAACTGCCGTAGGAATGAATTCTCAAATTGGAAAAATTGCAAAAACACTACAAAATAATCCAAAGGAACTTACTCCTCTACAGAAAAGATTAAATAATGTTAGTAAATATTTAGGTATTGGAGCAATAATAATATGCTTTGTAATTTTTTTAACTGGAATATTAGAAGGTAGACCAATAATAGATATGCTTATGATTTCTATTAGTTTAGCTGTTGCTGCTATACCTGAAGGTTTAATTGCAATTGTAACAATTGTTTTAGCTATTGGTGTTTCTAAAATGGTACGACATAATGTCATAGTACGAAAACTTCAAGCAGTTGAAACATTAGGCTGTGCGACAGTTATTTGTTCAGATAAAACCGGTACTTTAACACAGAATAAAATGAAAGTAAAAAAAGTTTACATACCTTTTGATATATTGGATAGTAATGAATACATAAGTTCAAAAATACTATTATTTGGTGCTTTATGTAATAACAGTAAATTTTCTAATAATAAAATCTTAAATAGCAATCCAACTGATAAAGCACTTTTTGAGGCGTTTATTTATTCAAATAAAAATAATGATTTTATTTTAAATAATTATAAAAGAATTTTAGAAATTCCATTTTCTTCTAATACAAAACATATGACTACTGTTTATAAATATAAAAATAATTATTTAACTATTTCAAAAGGCGCTGTAGATAAACTATTAAATAAATGTTCACATTACTATTATAAAAACAAACTAATAAAGATTGATAAATCTTTTCAGGATAAAATATATATTATAAATAAAGAGATGTCAGAAAAATCATTAAGAGTTATTACCATATGCTATAAAGAAACAAATAAAATTCCAGATAAGAAGAATCTTGACTCAAATTTAATATTTTGTGGATTGGTAGGTATTATAGATCCGCCACGTTTAGAAGTTAAAAAGTCAATATCACTTTGTAAAAGTGCAGGAATAAGGACAGTAATGATAACGGGCGACCATATTATTACAGCAAAAGCAATAGCTAACGAACTAAATATTTTATCTAATGGTAAAATATTATCAGGAGAGGAAATAGAAAAGCTTTCAAACGAAAAATTAAAGCAGGAAGTAAAAATTACCAACGTGTTTGCAAGAGTAACTCCTGAGGATAAGCTTAGAATAGTAAAATCATTTAAAGAAAATGGCGAGATAGTTGCAATGACAGGAGACGGGGTAAACGATGCTCCAGCATTACGATATTCAGATATTGGCTGCGCTATGGGAATTACTGGTACTGAAGTAGCTAAAAATGCAGCAGATATAATATTAACAGATGATAATTTTTCTTCAATTGTAACAGCAGTAAAGTTTGGAAGAGGAATATATGACAATATCAAAAGATGTATTCATTTTTTATTATCAAGTAATATTGGTGAAATCATAACTATATTATTTGCTTTTTTAGTTAAATTACCAACTCCGTTACTTCCTATACATTTATTATGGGTAAATTTAGTAACAGATTCGTTTCCCGCTTTAGCACTAGGTGCAGAGAGAGTACAAAACAATGTAATGGAAAGAAAGCCACTTAGTAAAAATAAAGGACTTTTTTCTGATGGTATGTTAATTAACATCGTTACTGAGGGGCTTATGATAGGCTTGTTAGCACTTTTATCCTTTTATATTGGTTATTCATACTACTCAATAGAAGTTGGCAGAACGATGTGTTTCACAGTCTTATCGTTGTCTCAAATATTTCATTCTTTTAATATGCGAAGTGAAAACTCGATTTTTAAAATTGGACTATTATCAAATATTTACTTAAATATTTCATTTGTCGTTTGTTGTGCTTTACAAATATCTGTTGTAAGCATAAAAGAATTATCTTTAATATTTAAAGTGTCTGTTTTGAATATTAATCAATGGTCATTGGTTTTATTGCTATCTATAATGCCAATAATAGTTGTGGAAATTTCTAAATATTTTACTACTAAAAAAAAGTACAGCTTTAATTGATAAAAGCTG
>JAVVYT010000092.1:0-6152 GCA_036650995.1 Clostridia bacterium
ATTTAACTTTTGGTACGCCAGATGCGGTTCGAACGCACGACCCTTCGCGTCGGAGGCGAATACTCTATCCAGCTGAGCTACAGGCGCATATATGTATGAAAACTGCAAAGATAGCAGTAAAATGTGATATTTGAGTGAAACGTACAAAAAATTATTTAAGAGGAATGTAAAAAATACAATTTATTGAAATGTAGTAGAGTGAAACGGACAAATTATATTAGAATATAATGTAAAAAAATATAATAGATTGATATAGCGAAAATCTATTAGAACGTAATGTAAAAAAATATAATTGAGAGGAATAACGAAAAGTTATTAGAACAAATGTAAAAATATGATAGAGTGGGGGGAAGGTTTAATTGGGTGTTTTTTGTTCGAAGACGATGGCGCTGGTGGGGCATATTTTTTGGCATTTGCCACATTTGATGCACAGGGTTTCGTCGATAGTTGCGTTAAAATTAGTGACAGTTATGGCACCGGTCGGACATTCTTTTACGCATTTACCACAGCCGATACAGCCTTTTTTACAGTATTTACGAGTTTGCGCACCTTTTTCCTCGTTACAACAGGCGACATAGTAGTTACTATCAAAAGGAACAAGAGCAATTATATGTTTAGGGCAGGCGGCTTTACACATACCGCAGGCGGTACATTTATTATAGTCAACAACTGCAATGCCGTCCACAATTGAGATGGCATCGAACTTACAGGCACGAACGCAGTTTCCAAGACCTAGGCAACCATTAGGGCATTTTTTCTTGCCACCACCTAGGGTACTTGCTGTAAAACAGTCGGAAAGTCCAACATAGTTAAACTTATCCTCTGCAATATCTTTTGCACCTTGACACATAACGATAGCACGAAAACGTTCTTTTTTAACTGCCTCAACGCCCATAATACCAGAAACTTCCTCACAGACAACGTCACCACCGACAGAGCAAAGGTTACAAGGAGCGTCTTTATTTACAATGGCATCGGCATAGCTACTACAACCGGCAAAGCCACAAGCACCGCAGTTTGCACCGGGGAGGGCATCGACGATTTTAGGGATACGTTCATCTTCTTTTACAAAGAAAAACTTCCCGGCAACAGCTAGGGCAATACCAAAAACTAAAGCTAGTACACCTAAAGTTAGCACTGCTTTTAAAATATCTATAACCACAAAAGTCATCTCCTATAAGTTTTTTAAAATGGAAGTTTAAAACCGTTAAATCCCATAAATGAAATTGAAATAAGTGCTGCTGAAATAAGTGCTAGTGGAATTCCTTTGAAACATTTAGGGCAATCGGCAAATTCCAAACGTTCACGAACACCTGAAAAGATAACAATAGCTAAAAGGAAACCAACTCCGGCTGAAAATCCAAAGGTTACAGCCTCCATAAAATTATATCCTTTATCTACGTTTAAAATTGCAACACCTAGCACTGCACAGTTTGTAGTGATAAGTGGCAGATAGATGCCAAGTGCATTATAAAGAGTGGGGATAACTTTACGCAAAAACATCTCGATAAGCTGAACTAATGTTGCTATTGTTAAGATGAACATAATAGTGCGAAGATATTCTATTTTAAGTGGCACTAAGATAAACTGATTAAAACACCATGTAAAGATAGAGGCAATAGTCATTACAAAGGTAACAGCCATACCCATTCCAAGGGCGGTTGACAGTTTTTTAGAAACACCTAAAAAAGGGCAGATGCCAAGGAATTTTACAAGAACGAAGTTTTCAATAAAAATAGCGGTGATAGCGAGGGCAAATAGTTGTGTAAACATTAGTTTTGACCTCCTTTTTTCGCCTTTTTGGTGGTTACAAATTTAACAGCGGCAACGATAAGTCCTAAGGTTAAAAATCCGCCCGGTGGAAGTAGCATAATAAGGGCAGGCTGGAAGTTTGCACCAAAAACACTAAAACCAAATAGTGTACCATTTCCTAAAAGCTCACGAACAAAGGAGATAACGATAAGCGCTAAGGTAAAACCAAGACCCATACCAAGTCCGTCGATGATAGACGGGATAGGCTTGTTTTTAGAGGCGAAACTTTCGGCTCTTGCCAAGATAATACAGTTTACAACGATAAGCGGAATGTACAGTCCTAAAGAGGCTGAAAGTGCTGGCACAAACGCCGCTAAGAGCATATCAACGATTGTTACAAATCCTGCTATTATTACAACGTAAGCGGCAATACGTATTTTTGAAGGTATTATTTTACGAAGAAGAGAGATAACGAAATTTGAAAAGATAAGAACAAAGGTGGCAGCAAGCCCCATACCAATTGCGTTTTCAAGAGAAGTTGAGGTGGCAAGGGTAGGACACATACCAAGTAGCTGAATTAAAACAGGATTATTATAAATAATACCGTCTAAAAAAGTTTTGGTGAGGTTATTCTCTTTTGGTGGTGTTACAGGCAAAGCTTCGTCTTTTTCTTTTATTGTTGTTTCCATTTTAACCTTCCTTTCTATATCTTGAAAAAGTTTTTAAGATGCGATGATAGAGTTTACAGCTAAGAGTGCGGATTTTATGCCTTTATAGATAGCGGTCGAGGTGATAGTTGCACCTGAAACGATTTTCGCCTCTGAAGTTGCACCGGAAACGATTTCTCCCTCTTTTGTATTGGAAATATCGGTGGCATCCCCTAGCTTGTACCCTTTATAGTTTGAAAGATTTTCGGCTGTGATTACTTTTGTACCAATGCCCGGAGTTTCAGCAGCGGAGATTACACTAACGCCAACTACTGCTTTGTCTAAAGAAACAGAGCAGAGCATATTAATCTCTCCGCCATATCCTTTTGGCACGACTTTAAGGCAGTAACCTGCAAGCTTTCCATCTATTGTAGCCTCGTTTACACTGACAACTAGCGGGTTTGCGGTTTTGTCAATAGATGTTGTGATGTCTTTAAAGGTGGCATTTTCAAAATCTGCCTGCATTATAATAGACTGTGCCTTTTCGGAATTTTCTTTTATAACAGGGGCGGTGAAATAATTTACAACCGCTAAAAGTAGTACGACTACCGTGGTTATTACAAATAATCTGAGCGATAAATCTACAATCTGCATAAAGAAAGTCTTTTCAGTAGGCTTGTCGCCTTGATCGGAGCTTGTCTTATCTTCTTTTTTAAGGTCAATTTTTTTCGACTTTTTATTATCTGTTTTTGTTTCTTTATCGGTATTTTCTATATCGGAAGTTTCTTTTGAATTGTCTTTTTCTTTATCGGATTTTGTTTTATTATCGGGAGTTTCTTTAGCTGGAAATTTAATGAGCATAGCATCTTCTTTAGCTTGTTTTTCGTCTAGTTTAAGCTTTGCTTTAGCTAGTTTCTTCTCGGCTTTAAGCTTTATTTTGTCGGCTTTTTCACTAGGTGAATTTTCGACTGACAAAGGGGTAGTTGTAGGCTCGTTTTCAATTATTTTTTTAAAATCGGGGTTATCTTTTTTCTCTGAAATAGATGGGAGTGCTGAAAGGTTTGGGTCGGTTGGAATATTTATCTCTTTTGAAGGTTTATTGTTTTTTCTTGACATTAAAAATCCCTCCTATCGTTCCAAATCTTTCGGGTGGAACTATTTTATCGAGTAACCACGAAACGCAGTTCATAATTAAGATTGAGTAGCAAACACCCTCAGGGTAGCCACCAAAGTATCTAAATAGCACTGTTAAGACACCACAGCCGACAGCATAGAAAATCTGCCCGTATTTTGTAACCGGTGAGGTTGAGTAATCGGTCGCCATAAAGATAGCGCCAAGCATAAGTCCGCCTGATAGTAGATTAGCTAACATAAAGTAAACTCTACCGTAACCCATTGGAAAGAGAAAGGTTAAAAGAGCTACTGTTGATATGTAAATTAGTGGAATTCTAAGGTTAATTACTTTTCTTATAACAAGGTAAGCTCCGCCAATTAATAGAAATAGTGCGGAGGTTTCGCCGATACTACCGCCACGTTCGCCGATGAACATTTGAAATAAATTTTGCCCCGGAATAACCCCTGCGTGACCTTTTAAAGTAACTAAAGGAGTGGCAGAAGAGATTATTGCACCGGTTGCAAAAGGCGCTATAAAGGTAGTCATAATAGTAGGCCAAGACATTAGAAATGCACGTGCTGCAAGGGCGGGGTTTACGAAGTTTTTACCGATACCACCAAACAGTTGTTTTACAATTACAATGGCAAAAAACGCACCGATAACTGGAATCCAATACGGTACTGACGGAGGTAGCACAAACGCTAATAAAATACCGGTTACAACTGCGGAAAGATCGCCGATAGTGTTTGGCTTTTTTAAAAGTAGTTCGTATAAATACTCGAATAAAACGCAGGAAACGACTGAAATTGCGGTTACAATAAGCACTCTATACGAAAAGAAAATAACCGCCATAACAAGAGTCGGAAGGAGTGCAATAATAACGTCGCCCATAATGGAGCGGGTGTTATCGTCGGAGCGAAGATGAGGTGAAACGGTAACGATGAGATTTTCTTTGTTTATCATACTATTTAGCCTCCCTTGCTTTTATATTATCTAAAACTTTAGACTTTGCATATCTCATAATTGAAATGAGCGGAAGCCTTGCCGGGCATACGTATGAGCAACAACCGCACTCGATACAGTCAACGATATTATACTTTTCGCAACTGTCAAAATCACCAGTTGTGGCATAAAGGTCAACAAACATCGGCATAATCCGCATAGGACAACTGTTTACACAACGTCCGCAATGAATACAGTTTCCGTATGTAATTTCTTTATACTCGCTTTTAGTGAGCGCTAAAACAGCGGAAGTGCTTTTGGTAACAGGCATTTCGTCATTAGCACCGGCAAATCCCATCATAGGACCGCCAAGCACTATTTTAGTGGTGTCATCAGTAACTCCGCCACAATATTCTATAAGGTGTGAAACAGGTGTGCCAATACGAACAAGCAGATTTTTAGGCTCTTTCATACCGCCACCAGATACTGTAACTACTCTTTTTATAACAGGCATTTTATGAGTTATTGCTCTATGTAACGAGGCACAAGTATCAACATTAAAAACTGCACAATGCACGTCACTAGGTAGCTTTCCGGGAGGGACTTCTCTGCCGGTTAGCACTTTTATAAGCTGTTTTTCACCGCCCTGCGGATATTTTGTTTTAAGTCCACGAACCTCTATATCAGTGCCACTAGCGGCATCTTTCATAGACATTATGGCATCTTCTTTGTTATCCTCAATGGCTAAGATTATTTTAGTTGGGTGAAGTGCCTGAGCAAGTAGCTTAATACCACTAATTATAGGCTTTGGATACTCAACCATTGCCCTATGGTCGGCGGTAATGTATGGCTCACATTCAGCGCCGTTTATAATAAGATAATCAAGTTCGGTAGCTGAAATGGAGCTAATTTTTACAGCAGTAGGAAAAGCAGCGCCTCCCATTCCTGAAAGTCCTGCATCTCGTGCTATTTTAATTATATTGTTTAACGTTAGTTTGGTTTTATCTTTACGTGGAATTTTAATGGCAGATTTAAGCTCAGTATATTTAAAGTCGTTTTTAATAACGATAGACATTATAGTGCTACCATTTGACGCCTCACGAGGCTCTATTGCAATGACTTCACCCGATACGCTAGAGTGGGTCGGTACTGTCATAGTGGCGGAGGTATCCCCGATTAGTTGACCTACTAAAACAGTGTCATGGAGCTTTACAAGAGGGGAGTTCATAGCACCAATATGGGCTTTTAAGGGGTATATCATAATCTCTGGAGCCATTAGTTCTTCTATCGGTAAAGTGGCGGTTTTGTCTTTGTTTTCTTTGGGATGTACTCCGCCTTTGAATGTTCTTGACATTAATAACCATACCTTTCTTGGTGCAATTTCACATCTAACGTTTATTATACTATATAAATTATATTTTTTCAAGCAATTTAAGGTGCAGTTTTTCGCTATATTTTTTAAGTGGTATCACTTTTTGGAAACTTTACTATTTTTGCACTTTATTTTACTATTTTGAGATTTTGTGGGTTTTGGAATAGCATATCTGTTTTTATGAAAATTACTCGTTTGCTCATATCCGTCAAAGTTAAATTCAAAATCAAATTCGGCTCTTGTACTTTCAGCCTTTATTTTTCTGTTCATATTAAAACAACTCCTTTAACATTATAATATGTTAAAAAAAGAAGTATATACAAAA
>JAVVYT010000093.1:0-6034 GCA_036650995.1 Clostridia bacterium
TTTCCATATTACAAGCTATCTTTACAAATTGTTAATATTATAAAATATATCAAAAACAAATCCCTATCTTTCACAACTTTAAAAGTCTATTTTCAATCTGCGAAAACCTAAAACAAAACATCTTCTACTTTTTAGTATCCACTAAAATAAACGAATACGCAAAACAAATCCCTATCTTTCACCTTTATAAATGTTATTTTTCAAACTGTGAAAATTCAAAATCAAACTTCTTCTATTTATTTTTAATATCAAAAATAAACGAATACGCAAAAAACCTATCTTTCCAACTTTAAAAGTATTTTTTTCAAACTACGAAAATTCAAAACCAAACATCTTCTACTTTTTGTAATCCCTAAAATAAACGAATACGCAAAATAAATTCCTATCTTTTACCTTAATAAGTGTCTATTTTCAATCTGCGAAAGTCTAAAACTTAACATCTTCTACTTTTTGTAATCCCTAAAATAAACGAGTACGCAAAATAAATTCCTGTCTTTCCCTACCTTAAAAGTCTTTTTTCAAGCTGCAAAAGTCTAAAACTTAACATCTGATTTTTTAAGTATTACCCTAAAATAAATTAGTATATCAAAAGCATAAAAAAATAGAGCTACTATAATGTAGCTCTAAAATTTGTTGTTATTATCGAGGTTAATACCTATTTGAGATATTGTATTGCAAAAAAGCTAACGCTTTTTTTGAAAGCTAATGCTTTTATTGGAAGATTGTGCTTTTTTGAAAGCTAACGCTTTTTTTGAAAGCAAATGCTTTGTTTGAAAGCTTGTGCTTTTGTTTGAAAGCTTTTACTTTGTTTGAAAGCTTGTGCTTTTGTTTGAAAGCTTTTACTTTTTTTGAAAGCCAATGCTTTTTAAAGCTTTTGCTTTTTTTTGAAAATCTATCTTTTCTAAACTTTAGCTTATCAAAAACCTTAGTTTATCAAAGCCTTGACTTATCAAAAATCTTTTTGGCAGAATATTTTATCAAAAAACGCTTTATTTCTCTTTTATATTACTTTGAGAATTTATTCATCATTGAAAAGAAATCGCTGTCGTCTGATGCTTCTTCTTTTTTAGCGGTAGTATCAGCAATGGTAGCTTTTTCTTGGTTAGCTTTGATAACTTCAGCAGGTTGTTTATTAAACATTGGGAAAGCTGCGTTTGTACCCTCAAAACCAGTAGCAATTAAAGTAACTCTCATTTCGTCATTAAGTGAATCGTCAAAAGAAGTACCCCAAATGATGTTTGCGTCTGGGTGAGCTGCTTGAGTAATAAGAGTAGATGCTGTTTCGATCTCGTCTAGAGTAATATCAGGAGATGAAGTAATGTTTATAATAACACCACGAGCACCTGAAATTGAAGTTTCAAGTAGTGGAGATGCGATAGCTGTTTTTGCTGCAACCTCTGCTTTGTCTTTACCTGATGCAAAGCCTATACCCATATGAGCAAGACCGGCATCTCTCATAATTGCTGAAATATCAGCAAAGTCAAGATTTATAAGACCTGGTATTTTAATTAAATCAGAAATACCTTGAACGCCTTGACGAAGAACATCATCAGCAATTTCAAACGCATTTTGAAGAGTAATCTTCTGCTCTGAAACGTTTTTAAGTCTGTCATTAGGGATAACAACAAGGCTATCTACACGTGAAGTTAGAGCTTCTATACCACTATTTGCTTGAGCCATACGTTTTGCACCCTCAAAAGCAAATGGTTTTGTTACAATACCAACTGTTAAAATGCCCATTTCTTTGGCAATCTCGGCAACAACTGGAGCAGCGCCTGTACCAGTTCCGCCACCCATACCTGAGGTAATAAATAGCATATCTGTACCACGTAAAATCTCTGCAATTGCATCTCTTGACTCTTCAGCAGCTCTTTTACCTTTTTCAGGATCCGCACCTGCACCTTGACCTTTGGTGGTTTTTTCACCTATTTGAATTTTGTGTGCAGCTTTTGAGCGAAATAATGCTTGCATATCAGTATTAAGAGAGATAAAATCTACTCCTACTATATCAGCATCTACCATTCTATCAACAGCATTGTTTCCGCCGCCGCCAACTCCTAGAACTTTAATTTCAACTATTTTTTCGTAATCGTTTGCTAAACGAACTGGCATATGAACGTCCTCCTCTTTTATATTTAAAGATTATTTTTAATTTTAAACTTTTAAAATTTTGTATATACTTTATAATACCTTGTTTTTCTATTTTTTTCAAGTACTTTTTGTATTATTTTTAAATTTATTGAAATATTTTATAGAATTCTTGATATCTATCGCTATTTGAGCAACTAATTCATCGGTATTTGCAAATTTCTTAACACTTCTGAGTAGTTTTAAATAATATACTCGTATATTTTCATTGTAAAGATTAACATCTTCTTCGATTAAATGCGTTTCTAAATTAATTAAATTCTTGTTGTCAACAGTTGGCCGAAGCCCTACATTCGTGACCGCTGGAATTAACTTATCGTTTAATTTAACATAGGTGGCATACACTCCAAGCCTTGGTATTAAACGGTTTTCGGGGATATTCTGGTTAAGTGTCGGTATTCCTATAATTCGCCCTAACTGTTTTCCTGATACTACTTTTTGCTTTATTGAAAAATCGTATCCTAAAAGCTCGTTCGCTTTTGGAATGTCACCGTCTGCTATTAATTTTCTGATGTATGAGGAACATACCTTTTCGCCATTGTAGGTGATTTTTTCGGTAATCGATACTTTTAGATCATATTCCTTTGCTAAATCTACTAGTGTTTTTACGTCACCTGATGCTTTTGCACCAAACCTGTAATCTTCACCAACACAGATAATCTTTGCCTTTAATGAGTTTACTAATACGTTTTGCACAAACTCTCTCGGTGTTAAATCTTGAAAACTTTTGCAAAATGGCACTATTATCAAATAATCAACGCCAAGTAACTCTATTAACTTTGCTTTGTCTGCATTGTCTGTTAGCATTTTTTGTGGCGATACACTGTGTAATGCGTTGCCTGGGTGGGTGTTAAAGGTAAACACAGCCGACTTTATATTGTTTTCTTTTGCAAGTAGCACCATTTTGGAAATCAGTGCTGTATGCCCTATGTGTAAGCCGTCAAAAAAACCAAGTGCCACCGCTATCGGCTCTTTGTATTCAATTGTTTCAAGGTTTTTTATAATCTGCATTTAAAACTTTGTTCTCCCTTTCTAAAAACTTCTCGTATTCTATTTTTTTCTTTTTATCTCTTAACTTTTTATAAAATATCCTCTAAATCTTCTTTATAAAAAAATAAGAAATATTTAAAATATTATTAAATAGCTAATTTCTGTTATTAATTTTCTTATAACTTTTCTTGCATTTTAATTTTTTAAAAACTAATCTGCTATCTTTATTTTTAAACTGTTTTTTACAATTTGATTATTAAAGAACTAATTTTCTAAAAACTAGTTTTTTGACTTTTGTTTTTTCTTATTTTATTTGTAAACTGGCTCTCTTAAATCTTATTTATTACCATTGATTTTAAAAGCTATTTTCTTGCATTTTAATTTTTTAAAAACTAATCTGCTATCTTTAAAGTTTCTTTTAACTTATTTTGTTACACATTTTCTTCTGCCCAAACGGATTTAATGCCTTGTTCTTCGTTTTGGGTGAAAACCTCTGCAATGCCGATAAAATCACCATTTGTAGCATATGCTCTGGCGTTTTTTGTTATCTCTTCGGTAATCCTTGAAAGACTTATAAATCCACCGTTTTTGTAGTAGTTGAGTGCGTTGTCTGGTAGAGTAACTTTTGGCATAAAATCAAGGTATTGTTCTGGTGATATTATGTATTTTGAAACTTCCTTAGCATCTTTTTTTATAACAGTGTTTTCTAAATCACTATTTTCCAAATCGCTATTTTTTATACCATTATTTTTTAAATTGCAATTTTCTAAAACAGTGTCATAATCTATACAATTTGAAAGTGAAATACCGCAGGAGTTTGTTCGAATAAGGCTTTGCATAGTGCCAAGGTTTCCGAGTTTTTTTGCAATATCCTCACAAAGAGTACGAATATAGGTACCTTTTTTGCAAGATACAGCAAAGGTAATCTCGTCGTTTTCGAAGGATAATAGCTCTATTTTGGTAAGCTCAATTTCTCGTGGCTCTCGAGGTATCGTTATCCCCTCTCGTGCCAATGAATAGAGGTTTTTTCCGTTGTGTTTTAACGCTGAATACATAGGCGGTATTTGACTTGAAATCCCTAAAAACGAATTTAATACCGCAGTAATCTCACCTAGTGTAACGTTCGCAATTGGTTTTTGCTCTAAAACAGTGCCTGTAATGTCCCCCGTGTCGGTTAAAACACCAAGTTTTATCGTAGCTGTGTAGCTTTTATCTGAGGGCATATATGGTGAAAGTTTTGTTGAAGTGCCGATTAAGATAGGCAGTACTCCTGTGGCTAGTGGGTCTAGGGTGCCACTATGCCCTGTTTTTGTATTAAATAGCTTTTTAATTGTCGTTGATACCGCTCTTGACGTTATGTTCATAGGCTTTGCTATCGGCAGAATTCCTGTCATATGTTGTTGTCCCTTATATATTTTAATGTAGCATCAATTATTTCAGATTTAACTTCGTTTGCTGTGCCATAGATAGTACAACCGCTGGCTCTTTTGTGTCCACCGCCACCTAAGGTACCGCAGATATAGGAAACATCAATCTCTTCGCCACTTCGTGCTGAAATTTTAAAGACATCTTCCCCTATTTGTTTTATAGCAAAACCTACTAATACTCCCTCTATTTTGCGAGGAATGGTGGTTACTGCCTCGACATCGTCTTCAGTTGCGTGAGTTTCGTCTAAGACTTGTTGCGTTATCGTTATCGCTGCAATCTTCCCGTCCTCGAAAAACTCTATGTTCTTGTAAATCTCTCGTCTTAAAAGAATTCCCGCTATCGACATAGTGTCAAACATATATTTGTTCAGATTATAAGCATCTGCCCCTTTTTCCATTAAATATGCCGCAACTACTAGCGTTTTTGAGGTGGTGTTTGAATACCTAAAACAACCGGTGTCCGTCATAAGGGCAATGTATAAGAAGTTTGCTATCTCTTTAGTAATCGGTATTTCCATCTCTCTTATTATGTCATAGATAATCTCGCCAGTCGCCGCCGCCTCGGGAATAATAACGTTTTCATCAATGCCAAAACCTTGATTTGTAGGGTGGTGGTCGATTACAAGATTTACTTTGTCTGCATATGAGGATAGCTCTTCTCCAAGCTGTCCTGTGCTTGCAACATCAACCGATATAACAAAATCCGGTTTCTTAGTAACCTTTAGATCGGTAAGGTGCGTTATAATTTGATACTTCTTCGTAACCTTGCTGCTGCAAGCTACAATTACACTCTTGCCAATCGCCTCTAGGGCAAGTTTAAGTGCAAATGATGACCCTAGGGAGTCACCATCAGGGCGAACATGAGCTATTATTAGTATGTTGTCCTTTTCCTTTAAAAGCTTGATAGCCTTTTTAAACATTTTTTCATAACCTTTCAGATTAATAAAATCCTTTTTACTCGCTCTTCTTAGCGTCATCGTCATTCTCTTGATTTTCACCAACGTCTATGTTAAGCTCGTTTATAATTTTTGAAATGTGTGCTCCGTATGCCATCGAGGTGTCTGATGCAAAGGTAAGCTCCGGCGTGTTTCTAAGATTTAATTTCTGTGCTAAGGCGTGCCTTATAAATGGTGCTGCCGCTTTCAACGTTTTCATTCCCTCTAAAATCTTATCCTCATCATCTAGTATGCTAATAAAAACTTTCGCATACTTTAAATCCGGCGTAACCTTAATCGATGTCACCGTCGTAACTAAGGGAATTCTAGGGTCTTTCATCCCCCGTATTATCGCTGATAACTCCCTCTTTATATCTTCATCTGTCCTGTCTTTTCTGTGAGATGCCATAATATATCTTCTCTCCCCTCTCTATACCATTTCCTTCATAAGGAATAATCTAACTCCGCTCCTCATAAAAAACAATCTACTCTCAGCACTCTTGCCCCCGCAAGGTGCAACGTCCCTTCATAAAG
>JAVVYT010000094.1:0-5945 GCA_036650995.1 Clostridia bacterium
GATACATAAAGCGGTATTTTTTACCATGATTTTTCGCACTCCAATAAGGGGCTTCGTCTAGAAAGCGTTTTATATCAGAGATATTTTTCGGAGAGAGAGCCATAAACTCCGCCTCAACCTTAGACATACAATGAGCGGTAGACTTAATAATAAGGTCATCAAGGTTTTCAAAATACGCATACAAATTAGCAGAAGTCATATTACAGGCGACTCCTAACGCTTTTATCCCGGTATTATTAATGCCATGTTCGCAGTAGCATTCGAAACATTTTTCCATAATGAAAATCTTTTTTTCTTCTCGGTATTCCTCCGAAACCATAAAACACACCTCTTTAAAAAAATTTAGCAAAATAATTACTATACTACACCTAATAAAAGTAACACTTACAATTATAATACTTTAGAATAGATTTAAAAGTAAACTGCCTACAATCAAGGTAAAAGGAAACACTAATCCAATTATCGATTAATTAATTATATATAAAATTTTTATTATTTGCAATAGGCAAGAGCTAGTTTTTTAGAAAAAATTTACAATTAGAAACAGGTTTAGAAAATAGCTTTAAAAATATTGAAGTTCGGTTTAAAATATGGTAAAATATACATAATAAAAAAGAAAAAAAGGTGATGGATAATATGTTACTACGCAAAGAGTACACCTGTCCGCTAGAGCTTACGCATGATATGATCAAAGGGAAATGGAAAACGATAATTTTATGGCGATTACGACTTGGAAACACTTCCCTAGCAAAGCTATGCAAAGACATAGAGGGTATTACGCAAAAGATGTTACAAGAGCAGTTAAAAGAGCTAATTGCGTTTGGGTTAGTAGGCAAAAAGACATACGAGGGGTTTCCATTACACGTAGAGTATTTTCTCACAAAAAGCCGTGGCGAGAAGATGTTAAAGGCACTGGAGATTATGCAGAGTATCGGGATAGATTATATGCTAGAGAATGGTATGGCAGATGTTTTACGAGAAAAAGGGGTAATAGAGTAAAAGCCACACACAAAAAACAATACCCACAAAAAAGTGGGTACTTTACAAGTGAAAATCAAAGGGATATACTAAGATTACGAACAATAATTTTAGGAGGATTTTTTATGAAAGTAACTAGCAGTGGGCTTACAAACGGAGTATTTGACGACAAGTATGGCAAGAGAGGGTCACAGTTTAGCGAGAATGGAATACCGACCTTATCCATTCCATTTAAGATAACAGAAGTACCCTCAAAAACAATTAGTTTTGCGATAGTGCTTGAGGACAAAGATGCGTATCCTATCAGTGGCGGATTTGCGTGGATCCACTGGTTAGCGGCGAACATCAGGCGAACAGAGATTTTCGAGAACGAGAGTCAAAATGCGAAAGATTTTATACAAGGAGCGAACAGCTGGACTAGCCACCAAGGCGGAGAGCAGAGCGTTGTGCTATCTAGTTTTTACGGAGGAATGTGCCCACCGGACGCACCGCATTTATACGAGTTACACGTATACGCCCTCGACTGCCTACTCGATCTTGAAAGTGGATTTTTATTCAACGAGTTACACCACAAAATGGACGGGCATATACTAGGCAGCTATACACTAAAAGGTTTATATGGCAGTGAGGAGGTTTCTAAATGATACGCAAAGTCGATCATATGGTAATTACAACTGAGAACATAACTTCGCTAATAGCTTTTTACGAGGCGATAGGATTTAGTGCAAAGAGTGCAAACGGACGATACGAGTTATACTCAGGGGATTTCAAGATAAACGTACACATCAAAGGGAAAGAGCTAACGCCAAACGCCAAAAACATACAGTCCGGGAGCGGTGATTTTTGTTTTGAGGTGGACGACGACCTTACAGTTTTAAAAGAAAAGCTTACAAAAATCGGAATTTTAACAGAGCTTGGGGTTACGACTAGGCACGGGGCAAGGGGTGAAATGGCATCTATATATCTACGAGATCCTGACGGGAATTTAATAGAGCTGTGCAGTTATGAATAACTTTTACCTTGCATTTTCGGTAGTATGCCCTTTATTTTTGATGATGACGCTCGGGTATTTTTTACGCAAGATCGGGCTTTTCACCGATGATTTTTTACGCAAGCTAAACAAGCTATGTTTTAGCGTGTTTCTACCGACGATATTATTTATAAACGTATACGACAGTGATTTTTCTATATCGTTTAAACCTCGGCTTGTGATTTTTGCAATTTTGAGCATACTTATAATCTTCACCTTACTTATGGTAATTATCCCACGTTTAGAGAAGATTAGCGTTCGGCGTGGGGTTATGATACAGGGCATTTTCAGGAGCAACTACATACTCTTTGGGCTACCGATTGCGATATCGTTATTCGGAGCTGAAAATGTTGGGACTACTGCTGTTTTGATTGCGTTTGTCATTCCTTTATTCAATCTATTATCGGTAATTGCACTAGAGATTTTCAAAGGTGGAAAGCCGAACATCAAGCGGATTTTAAAAGGGATTATCACAAACCCACTAATTATCGGGGCAATGATAGCATTTGCATTTATACTAACGGGCATAAAACTTCCTACTATTTTAGATCAAACAGTGCGGGACATCTCCAAAATTGCAACACCGCTAGCACTCATAATTCTAGGTGGGTCATTTACATTTTCTCGGCTACTGCCTAACATAAAGCAAATTATCATCACTGTTTGCGGTAGGTTAGTAGTGGTGCCATTATGCTTTATATTAGTGGCAATTGCGTTTGGTTTTCGTGGGGTGGAGCTTGGCGCACTCGTAGCAATGTTTGCAAGTCCGACAGCGGTCAGCAGTTTTACAATGGCACAAACAATGAAAGCCGACGATGAACTCGCCGGACAGATAGTAGTCATAACCTCAATTTTCTCAATCCTAACAATTTTTCTATGGATCACAATCCTATCCTCGTTCTCGGTATTGTAATAAGAGCAGAAAGAAACAATTAGTTTTTTAGTATGGGACTATATAAGAAAAAATTTTTATGGTACGGAATTTAGAAAAAAAGAAGCGAATAAAAACATAAAAATAAACGACTGTTTTTAATTGAAACAAATCGTTTTGGATAAGCCATTATTAGTATATTGATATTTTAAAAAGTCGTAAAGACGAATGAAAAATGAAGAATAAAAAGTCGCACTACATACGTGTGACTTTTATTTTTGGTACAGAAGATGGGACTTGAACCCATATGAAATTGCTTTCACTAGAACCTGAATCTAGCGCGTCTACCACTTCCGCCACTTCTGCTATTATTTTTTGTATGTGTTTATAAGTTTTTTGTTTATGAGTATTATGCTTTTGATTTATGAGGTTATGTGTTTTGCAATTTGAATTTCACACTTAACACTCCACTCTTCTCACTTTGTTTTGTACTTTAATTTTAGACTTTTTAGAGGATAATATCAAGGGGGTTTGGGCAAAAAAGTAAAATTATTCCTTTTCGTAAAGGATGATTGAGATAGCAGAAATGGGGGCGGTTTCACATCTTAGAATTCGAGTGCCTAAAGAGGCTTTTTTAAAACCTGCATTTTCCGCAAGGGTGACTTCGTCTTTATCAAAACCGCCCTCAGAGCCTATCATAATGCTGATATTTTGGGAAGAGATATTTTTTAAAACCTCTTTAATAGGGCTAGCTTTTCCCTCATAAAAGATTATTTTATCATTATCTACATCGGTAAAGTTTACCGCTTTTTTGATAGAGTCTAGGAACAAAATTTCAGGGACAATGCCACGTTTAGACTGTTTTGCGGCACTTTCGGCAACTTTTTTATAGCGAATTTGTTTTTTTGAAAAATCCTTTTCGCTAGGTCTTGAAACGCAGAATTTAGAGATGAAAAACACGATTTTAAAAACGCCAAGCTCGGTTGCCTTTTCGATAATAAGCTCCGCTTTATCGCCTTTTGGCATTGCCATTAAAAGGGTGATATTACATTTTGGCTCGCCAATAGAAACAAAATCTGATAAAACATTAGCTATAACGCACTCACTATTTATCGATATTATTTTGCACAGATAGTCACGTTTTTCACCATTACAAACTTCTATTTCATCACCGATTTTAGCACGCAAAACTCCTGTTAAATGGCGATAGTTATCCCCTGTTATTTTAATTTCATCTTCCAAAATATCTTTTTTATCCACGAAAAATCTAGGCATAATCGTATTTTCCTCCTCCGATAAACTCACGAAGCAGACTATTTGCCGGGAGGTATTTTTCATCTAACGTGTCAAAACACGACAAGGCATTTAGCAAAGATTTTACCTTTTCAATATTGACATCATCAGGTGGGACGGTATTTAAAATCTCTGTTACATATGGTTTTAAGGCATTTACATCATAAAGAAAGGTAGTATTTATATAATAGTTTGCAAACTTACTAAAAGGGCGGATATATTTATCCTCACCATCGCAAACGCTCTTCCACATAGAGATTGTGCGGGACGGAGAAGTCGCTCTAAATTTAAAATCACGAATCATTCTACGCAGGAGGCGAACATCACGTTTTGGCATAATAATCTCATCATTTTTAGTAAAATTACTATGAACACTTATATACACTTTAGCAATTTTCTCTTCTGGAAGTGACGACCAAATAAGGTTATTCAGAGCATGAATTCCCTCTACAATTACAACGCCATTTGAGTCTAGCACCATTTCTTTATAGTTATCTATTCTAACGCCTTTTTGGAAGTCGAAAAGTGGGAGCATAGCTTTGCCATTATTTATAAGCTCTTTAAAGGTGTTTTCGATAAGCGCTAAATTTAAAACGTGGATTGATTCAAAATCCCTTGTATTATCAGGGTTTAGAGGAATATCATCACGATTTACAAAGAAGTTATCAAGAGAAATCACGACGCAGTTTTTCTTTCGGCGTTTAAACTCGTCAATAATGTTATAGCTAGTGGTGGTTTTGCCTGACGAAGAGGGTCCTGACAGCAGGATTATTTTTTTATTTTTTGCTATAATATCTTTTGCAAGTATTGAAATTGCCTCCGAAAAATCCATTTCTTCATCTAGAACAAAGTTTTCAGCAGACAATAGTTTTTCGTTTATTTTATCAATATCAAAAAGGTACTTCTCGCTATTTAAGGTCATATTCATAAAGCTTATCTATCCTCTCTTTTGTGATGCGGTCAAAATTTTTAATGTATTCTAAGGGTAGTTTGCAAGAAGGCACTCTATGTATCTTGCCTGTTTTTTTGGTAACGACTTTAGTTACAGCAGAGGCGCCAATGCCTATTACGGTGTGCATTTCATTCATCATATAGATATTATATAAACACTCGTGATGGGGCAGTGTATAGCCTATATTTTCAAGGTTATTTACAGTGTTTCGCTGTTTATACATATAGTACGGCTGATACTTATCTAAAATTTTATCGGCATACGCTATCATTTCATCAGCAATTGTATTTCTATTATAATCGGCTTTATTTTCAATAGACAAATTAGAGGAATGTTTTATGGCTAGGCTATGAATGGTAATATTTTCAGGAGCTAGCTTATAAATTCCGTCAACAGTATTGCAAAAACTCTCTAGCGTATCTGAGGTAAGTCCTGCAATTATATCAACATTAATATCGTTATACGAAAGACTGCGAGCAAGGCTCATACTCTCTATAAACTGTGCTACTGTATGACGTCTACCGATAACCTTTAACACCTCGTCATTAAGCGTTTGCGGATTTATGCTAATGCGTGGCGTTCTTATCTCTTTCATTGCCATTAACTTTTCTTTTGTGATAGTATCGGGGCGACCTGCCTCAATGGTAAACTCTTTAACAGAGTTTAAATCAAACAGGGTATGCACCTTTAAAATAAGCTCTCTTAACTGCTCAGCTGTAAGGATAGTGGGGGTGCCACCGCCTATGTATATTGTAGAAATTTTAAGATTTTTATCTGAAATTAGCTTTGCCATACTATATAGTTCTTTATACAAATCCTCA
>JAVVYT010000095.1:0-5918 GCA_036650995.1 Clostridia bacterium
AAATCTCATAGCCACAAACAGTCTAAAAAAGACCGCTATGCAGAGTATGAGCAAGAGGACGATTTTATAGAGGAACAAGACGAAGAAAAACTATCAAGAAGAGATCGTAAACTTCTTCAAAAACAACTTCTTCAAGAAGAAGAAAATGAGCAAGAAGAAAAGCTATCGAGAAAAGAACGTAAACTTCTTCAAAAAAAGCAAAAAGAAGAACAATTTCTTCAAGAAGAAGAGTCTTATAATCAGCAAAAAGATTTGCAAAAGCACAGCAATGAGCCTAAATCTAAAAAAGCTCGTGTTCGCCCTACATATATTGAAACTCCAGTAGTGGCTGCTCCGTCAATTCCAAAAACCCCAACCGACGAGATCAGAAAAGAGCTAGACAGCATTGTTCATGATGATACAATAGACCAAATTTCCTCCCTTATAAACGCAAAGATAAAAGAGGAAAAACCTAAAAAGCTTTCTTGGTTTGATAAAGAGCAAAACCCTATAAAAGCAGAGCCTGAAACAGTAGCCCCTCTAGAGGTTAAAGAAGTTTTTGAGCCTAAAAACACCGAGGTTAATATCATCACCGCACAAGAGCCACTTGAAATTAAAGAGCAGGTTACTTTCTCCACCACGCAGGGCATTAAAGAGGTAAACGATGATATTTCTGCAAACGTATCCGAAGATTTTAGCGAAATTATAAATAAATTTTCCGACATAGAAGAATTGGAAACCGACCCTAACCTTGAGCTTTCAGATATGCCAGACAGTTTGCACGTCAAAAACACAACAAACACTCGTCTTGACGCATTTTTCAAGGGATATACCGACGAGGACCTCAGCAAACTTACAATAGATGAAACTGCCTTTACCGATGCCCGTTCACACAAGGATTTCACCGATAGTTTTTCATCATATCGTGACTTTTCAAATTCTATGACCTCTGGTGCCACTTTTACCGGCATTTTAGGTAAATTTCTAAATGAAAAAGAGGATACCGAAGAGCCACTTCCTGAATATGTAAACCATACAATGCCCGAAATAGACGATTTTAACAGCTATGACGACACCGAAACAGTACAGAGCGACCTTAAACATCTAAAGCAGAGTGCTTTTTTCAGAAGTATTTTTGCCACAGTGTTTACAGCACTTTTAATCTATCTTAATATCGGCATTTTAAGCCCAGCTATCCTTCCTGAATTTATCCGTCCGGAAATTAGCTTTTTTGGATTTGGTGCAACCTCAGTAATTCTACTTTTAGGACTTATCTTTGCCGGCGCCGGCACGTTTTTTGAAAGTATTATGAAACTCTTTTCGCTACGACCGACCGGAGATAGCCTTGCCTCTGTTGCAGTTATTCTATCGGTAGCTCAAGGCGTATATATTGCCTGTTCGCCACAATCAAATAACGCAACTCCGCTTGTAGTCAGTGCAATTGCCGCTATCGCTTTTACCTTTTCAATCTATACAAAGCTTATGCAAATTCACACTGTATCTCGTGGATTTAACATTATTTCCGATAAAGGCGACAAGTACACATTAGTAGACATTAAAAGCTCTGAACTACCAGTTGAGCTTAAAGATAACGAGAAGGACTTAGCCGCTGTTTCAAAAACAGCCTTTGCAGAAAACTACCTTGAAAATTCTTTCTGCCCTAATCCGTCCTATAAAATCAATCGCATTTTAACCCTAGTTGCAATAATTGGCATTGTAATTACAGCTATTGTAGGTTTTGCTTTTCATCCAATCCCTGAAACCTCCGCAATCTATAATGCACTCGTTGCCGCTTGTTGCGCATCTTGCATTAGTGCTTGTTTTTTAAATTCATCTACCTTTATCCTACCGAGTTTTATTCAAAACTTTAAAGCCGCACGTAAAGGTGGCACTGTTGTTGGATATGATTCAGTTATAAAAGCTAAAGAAGTTTTAGGAATTATAACACCTGATAACCAACTTTTAAGTGGTGAGGCTAGTCGTATTTCCGGTATGAAGATGTTAGCTAAAAGTGAAATTTACGATGTTGTTACAAAGCTTGCAAGTATCTACAACTCAATAGGCGGTACCCTATCCGGTACTTTTTTAAAGATAATCAACAATAAAACAGGCTTACTTCAAGAGGTAACCGATATTGAAGTTACCGAAAACGAGGGTATTCACGCAGTTATCGAAAATCTAAACGTTTTTGTCGGCAACACTAAATACCTTATTTCAAGCGGTATTATAATGCCCGATGTCGACTATGAAAAGAAATTTGCTAAAGGCACTAAAAAGGTAATACAAGTAGCCTTTGACGGTGAACTACGTGGCGTTTTCGTTATCGAATATAAAGCTAGTGAGAATGAATACGAATGTATTGATATGATTGATTCACTAGGACTTTCAGTCATCACCTATTCAGAAGATTTTAATATGAATGCCGATGTTATAAAAACAGCTCTTGAGGCTGGTAACACCGATATTATGGAGTATGGCCCTACCACCGCCTCTAAGTTTAAAGAGGTTCTTAAAAAGAAAGACCGCTCAAAAGCATCTATTATTTCAAACGGAGGACTTATCGGTATTTTAAGTGCCATTAAAGCCGCTCGTGGTATCTCACGAAGCTTTAAAATCCTCTCAGTTATAAAATGTATAAACGTTGTACTAGGCCTTGTTCTCTGCTCTATTATGTTTTATAGTGGATCCCCTCTTCCCTTTAATCAGCTCCTCCTCTATCAAAGCATCTGGACCGTCCTAGGCATCGCCCTCTCCATATTCTAACCCCACCACAGTTAAAAATAATCCCACCTATCTACCGATTTATGAAAATCGATATTTTCCCTACTGTTACTACAACCCCCCGTTAAAAATAATATACCGACCCCCAAAAGATAGACCAAAAGTCCAACAAAAAGAGGTCGGTTTTTTATTTGTTCAAAAATCCAATTCTTTAAAACTTATAAAAAAGTTGTTTGGGGTTATTTTAATTCTACTATGGTGACGCCCATTTCGCCTTCGCCGAAAACGCCTAGTCTGAAGGTTCGGACATTTTTGTTGTTTTTTAAAGTTTGGTGGACCATTTTTCTGAGTGCTCCTGTTCCTTTTCCGTGAATTACTGTAAATCCGTTAGTGCCAACGACAAGTGCGTTATCAATAAAACGTTCAAGCTCCATTTGTGCGTCAAGTTGCATCATTCCACGAAGGTCAAGTTCTAGTGAGCCTGCCCTTTTTTCTTTATTTAGTGTTGTTGTGACTTTATTTGCACGTTTTAAATTGCGTTTTTCCGATTTATCAGACTGCCTAATATCCGAAAGATTGAGCTTTGTTTTCATAAGCCCTGCAACTACCGTTAAATTCCCCGATTTATCCGGCATCGACACTACCGTAGCCTGTTTATTTATCGATTTTATTGTGACAATATCACCTAGTTGGACTGTGATATTTTCTGTATTTCCGCTCTCTTCTGCCACTTTATTTTTTTCTTGAAGTTCGTAAATACTCTTTTTTGTAATACTTCTAAGTTTGGATAAATTCTCGTTAAAACTCTCGCTGTCTTTCTGACTTTTTAGCTCTTCAAGCTCTGAAATTAGTTTTTCTGTTTGCGTTTTTGCTTTTTCTATTTCATTATCAAGATCCTCTGTTTTTTGAAACACTAACGTTTCTAGCTCTTTTTTATTATTTTCCGACTTCTTTTTTAACTCTTCGTTTAGCTGTATTGTAAGCTCTTTTTGCTCTTTTATTTCAGATTTTTGCTTTTCTATCTCAAGTCGTGATTGCTCTAAATTTGAAAGTACCTCGTCAATATTTTTATGCTCTTTATTAAGTAAACTATCAGCAGCCGCTATAATTTGATCTGATAATCCTAATTTATAGGCAATTTTAAAAGCATTCGACTTGCCAAAAGTTCCTATTATAAGCTTATATGTCGGCATCAGCGTTTCCACATCGAACTCACAAGAGGCATTTTCTACCCCCACCGTTTCAACAGCATATGTTTTAAGCTCGAAATAATGCGTTGTAGCTATTGATAACGCACCAAAGCCACGTATGTACTCAAGTATCGAAATAGCAAGGCTAGCGCCCTCCACAGGGTCTGTTCCTGCTCCAAGTTCATCTAGTAGCACAAGGGAATTACTCTCTACGTTTTCAGTAATAGTAATTATATTTTTAAGATGGGAAGAAAAGGTTGAAAGCGACTGCTCTATGCTCTGCTCATCGCCAATATCGGCAAAAACATTTTCAAAAACCGCCATCTCGCTGTCAAAATCTGCGGTAACTAAAAGCCCGCACTGCATCATAACAGTTAAAAGCCCCACTGTTTTTAATGTAACTGTTTTTCCGCCCGTGTTAGGTCCTGTAATTAGCAATGTTTGATACTCTTCGCCTAAAGAAATATTAATCGGCACGACTTTTTTCCTCTCGATTAACGGATGTCTTGCCTTTTTAAGTTTTATCTTTTTAGTATCGTTTATAATAGGACAAATTGCGTCTTGAGCCTTTGCTAGCTTTGCCTTTGCAAAGATAAAATCAAGTGCTGTGATGCTTTCATATTCAAGTAAAATATTATCAGAAAACTCCGAAACTTTGCAGGATAAGGCAAATAAAATCTGCTCTATCTCATATTTTTCCTTAACATAAAGCTCTCTTAAATCGTTGTTTGCATTTACAACGCTCATAGGCTCGATAAATAAAGTCGCACCGCTAGCTGAGCTGTCATGCACAATTCCCTTAATTTCATTTTTATATTCGGCTTTTACCGGGATTACAAATCTGTCTTGCCTTGTAGTTATAATCGGCTCTTGAAGATACTTCTGCGTTGTTTGGGAATGTATTAATTTAAAAAGCAGATCCCGAACTTTATTTGATGTAATTTTTATTTTTCTTCTGATGCCATATAACGTATCGCTAGCGCCATCGCTCATCTCTTCATCTGATATTATGCTGTTTGTAATTAACTCTTCTAAAAATTTATTGCCGTTTATATTATTAAAATATCCTGAAAGATACTCCGCTTTTTCGCTTTCTTGTTCAAAATATTCAGAAATCTGTCTTGCGGTTTTTAATACCGAGGCTATCTGCAAAAGCTCAGAAAAATTAAGCGTTGCTGAAATTTTAGTGCGTGAAATTATGGCACTTACATTTTTAGCACTGCTAAATGGTGGCGCTCCTTTTTTATAGATAAGGCTAAGTGCCTCGTTTGTCTGCGCTAGTTTTAAACGTATCTCTTCTATATCTGAAGTTGGCAATAGGTTTATTGCTGTGGTTTTCGCAATGTCACTTACCGCATACTCCGCTAAAAGTGAGCAGATTTTGTCCTGCTCTAGTGTATGACATACTTTTTTAATTAATATAGAATTCATCTTTTCTCCGTCCTTTATGTGAGTGTTTTATAAAATTTAAGTGCCTTAAAATTCCTGTCTGAAATACTTAAAATGTACTGCTCGCAAAATATAGAGATAGTACGCAAAGTATCCGCCCCGGCTGTAAAAGAAAAGGCTTTTTTAAGGTCGCTATTTAATATGTAACTAATCCCTTTAAGTGCTGATGCTGATAAGGGTAGATATCTTTCATAGGTGTTTTTACAGTTTTTGCAGACAATTTCCACCCTGTTTTCTGAAAAAAACGCCACTTCATTTGACGTACAGTTATTGCAATAGCTTATGTTTGGCTCAAAACCTGATAACTTTGCAAGCTTTAGCTCAAATACCGCTTTTATAATGTCAAACGGTTTCGTTTTTAGTGTCAAAATATGATAGGTGTTTAAAAGTAGTCTTAAAAGCTCGCTACAATCCTGCCCAAACTGAGCAAAATGCTCGCATAGTTGCCCTAGATATCCGGCTAACGATAGCGTTTTTATATCATTTCTAAGGTTGTAAAAACTGCTTATAAGCTCTGAAGAATGAATTTTATATCGGTCATTTTTAAGCTCTAATACAAAGCTTGAGTAACTAAAAAGT
>JAVVYT010000096.1:0-5912 GCA_036650995.1 Clostridia bacterium
ACAATAAAGAATAACTTTAACAAACAATAAAAACAAAAGGACTTAATTTTCTTAGTAAAAGTTAAGCCCTTTATTTTTATAACAAAATCAAAGAAACCCCAAGATTTTACTTTTAAATTAAAAGCAATTTATCTTGGGGTAAATCTTTATTTTATTATTTTAGGAAAAAATAAATTTTAATCTGTAAAAGATATTTTAGCCTTTAGCTACTGGAGTTACGTATTTAGCTATTGTTTCGTCTTGAGCTCTAGCAAGAGAACCGTAATCTTCATAAGGAGTATCACAGTCTAATTGCCATGCGAAAACGCCACCGATTTTTCTCTTAATAGCATAAAGTGTTCTATCTTTTATTAGGTTTACACCATTAAAGGTAAAGCCTTTAAAGAAGTTTTCACCAGGATCAATTTGAGTAACACCGTCTGGAAGTTCAGCTTCCATTTGTGTTTTAATATTTTTGTAGCTCTGCTGACCTTGTGAACTATACCATGCAAGACCTAAAACTAGTTTTTCAGGAACAACACCTTTATCAATATATCTTTTAATATCATCAATTGTGGAGCCTTGATATGTTGAGTGGTTACCTGATGAAGAACGATTTTGGTCATAAGACATCATATTAATTCTATCAAAGTAATTTAATGTTTCTCCAGAAAGTCCGAACATATCTGAAGATTGAGCTGATGAAAGTAGTAGTCCTGCTTTATGGAATGCAACTGACATATCTTTAATTAAAGCCGCATATGAATTCCAAGCAGTTTGGTTACCTGGATACTCCCAGTCAATATCAGCACCTTTAAGTCCGAATTTCTTACAAAATGCAACTGCCTCATTAATGAACTTTGTTCTTGTAGCAAGATCATTAAAAGAAGTCATATTTGCTGCTGAAATACCATTAAACTTAACGTCTTGTAGACATGTAAGGGTAATCCACATATCAGGTTGTTTTACACCAGCTGTTGTATCGTATTGTGATTTTACAAATGGTAAAAATCCTTTTTTGTCTTTTGGACAAGAAACACCATCTACTACTGGAAGTTGTGATAGGTCATTTCCATTCATTAAGATTTCAGTTTCTTTTGAATCTGAAGGGTATGTTGCTAAAATTGCATTGTCTCCATTTTTTTCTTGAGTAATTACAAAATTACCATCTTTATCATAACAGAAATTACCAATTAAATAAATGTCTGTAAGATTTTGAAGAGTTTGCTTTGGAAAAGAAGTATTATATTGTTGGTAGAACATATTAGAGGTTAAATATCCCATATTAATAAACTCTTTGTCATACTCAACTGGTCTTTGGAATGTTGCTTTAAACTCAGAAATTTGTGCGCCCTTTGCACCAATTGTTGCATCAATAAATAATCTAATCGATTGAGTTTTGATGTTTTCAATTGTAGCACAATAATAGCCCTCAATTAGCTCATTATTATAAACTTTAATCCACTCGTTGCCTGTCCAAGCCTCTACGTGGAATTTGCGAACTTTTTGACCGTTTTCAGTCACGTGAATGTTGTTTATAGATGTTGGCTTTACAAAATTATATTGAGTATATGTACCATCTTTGGCTTCCCAAACTGTATCTGTATTGCTATCAACAGCTTTAAGCCCGTTTTCATCTTTATAAGCAGGTGCTTTTTTATCTGATTTTAGAAACTTTGCTCCATCATCGTATGGTGTATTCAATACATCGTCCATTTTTGGATTAGTAATCACTGTTGTAGCTGCAAAAGCTACTATTGTAATCGCTGCAACCAATATTAACGAAATTGAAGATAATATTATTTTTTTCATCTGTTATTACTCTCCTTTTTATTATTTTATATGTCTTAAACTGTTTTATGTTATTGCTTAAACGTTTTAACATATATTTAATGTTTGTTGTTTCAATTAATTATTGGCCTTTTTTCTTTAATACAACTAATACTGTTGATATAACGCCTGTTACTAATATTAATGATAATAATAAAGCAATTGGTGTAGGATCAGCTGTTGTAGGTGTACCTGGTTTTGTATTAGGGTTTTTACCTGGATCTTTGTCTGGTTTTGTATCAGGTTTTGTATCCGGTTTTGTGTCTGGGTCTTTGCCTGGATCCGGATCAGGATCTGGTGTTGGTGTTGCATCTTTTGGAATAAACTTAGCCTTTAAAATAGTATCGGCTGTTACTACAAATGTGTATGAAGTTTCTGATGAAACTTTTGTATCACCATCAAACCAACCATCAAGTTTAAATCCATCAGCCGGTGTTGCAACTAAAGTAGCTTTAGTACCTTTGACAAAGCTTCCGCCACCTGTTACTGTACCATTTTCGCCTGCAATTGCAGATACTGTGAATTTTTCAACTGTAACGTCTGGATCTTTAATCTTATTATAGGTATATGAATTAATAGAATTAAAGTAGAATGTTCCTTTAGTTGCAATTGCTCTTCCCTTAGGTTGTTCTAGCCCTATCATCATTGAGATATTCTGTGGACTTAGCTCTTCAAAAACAGCATTAGAAAAGTTTGTCACATTTTCAGTAAAATCAAAATTAACTAACTGTTCATTAGGGCTTCCGACAACAAGTTGAGAATATATAAGTCCAAGATCGCCGGTGGTTAAAAGAACATTTAAAATTACATTAGATTCTGATTTAACAAGGAACGAGAATCCATCGCCTTGAAGATTTACTTTTGGAAGTCCAGTAATATTTTCATCTGTTGTAAAGTCATATGACCATTTCATTGAAGATTTACCGTTCAACAAAGTATCTTTTTCAAATGTTAATGATCCGACTTTAGGATCTACGAATAAATCGTCACCTATATTACTTGCTGTGTCAAATCCTAAAGATCCGTTTTCGTTAGTATCAGGAGCTAGCTCTACAAATCTTGCTTCATATGAAACAGCTTGTGTTGCATTAAAGATAAATGTGTCAAGGCCTGAAACTCTAACGCCTTCAGTATTATACCAACCTTCAAATTGATAGCCTTCATTTGCCTTAGCTACTAATTTAACTGCTGAATCTTTATCGTATTCACCGCCACCTGTAACTGTACCATTAGCTGCTGCTGTTGCTGTTATTGCTACCTTTTCTTTTGGCTTTTCAGGTGCAAGATGGTCTATATCAGATTCCATTTCAGTAAATCCATCACCAACAAAAGCAAAGGTATCAAACCATGCATCGTTTGCGCCTGGAGTTACTAGGTCTACTCTAAATCCAACTAAGAAACAGTCTTTCTGCCAGCCTTTATTATCTTTTACTGCTTTATACATATTTCCTTTAGTTTTATGTATAAACTCTGTAAAAGGAATCTTGTATTGAGTCCATTCAGTAGAAAGTGTAAATGTTGCACCAAATACAGTATCCTTCATATTAATATAGAAAGTACATTCCTGTTCGTCTTGTCCTGCTTTTGCCCAGAATGTTAAATATCCAGGAATGGTATTACCATCTTTATCTGGTACTAAACTCTTTTTAAGGGTTTTTTGCTCAGATTCAGGAGCTACCCATCTTATAAATCCCCATCCCTCAGTTTTATAATGGATATTTAAAGACTTTGTGTTTTTATCTGACTTAGGTGCTGCTGTGGTTTCGTCTAATCTTGGCTCAAAATAGAAAGCTTCATTTCCTTTTCCGCCGTAATCGTCACCATTCCATGATGATCCTACTTGTTTAGATGTTTTATATGTATCCATAATGTCAAGATAATCTGCTTTACTAGCGTCGATTGGCTCATCAACAACATATTTAATTATCTTAGATATCTGATAGAAATCATCAAGAATAAAGTCATCACCGTTAAAGGTTGATTTTCCGTTTATAGCTTTACATTGAATGTTAAATCTGCATGTTGCCATACTATTTAGTAATTTACCTGTAAGTGCAGGAGCTGCATCTCTACCCTTAAAATCAGAGAAATTAACTAAAATTGTTTGAACATCAATTGAGCCTACTAATGGAATTATTGCATCCCAAATATTAGTTCCGTCAAAGAATTGTAATCTTAATTCAAATGTATTCTTTTTAGGTTGTCCTTCAGGAACAACTGTTTCTTTAACACTTTCAGGAATGCGAACTGCAAATGCAAGTCCTGTTGAATCAACAGCAATTCTGTCATCATCATGATTCATATATTTAAACCATTGTTTTGTCCAAGAATCGTAATCAGCAGTTGGGAAAGCTCCCCAAGAAACTGATTTTTCGCCAAAAATTGTTCTTTCGTCATTAATAAGTGTTGGTGCTGGAGCTTTTCCACCATCAGCATTATCAATGTTTAAGATCCATCCTTTGGTTGCTGAATCATCTTTTCCGGTTTCTGTATAGAATTTTGCACCGTCTGCATATCCCTCGAAATCATCAATTTTTGTAAGAGTATATTTACCCTTTAATGATTCCATTGGATCTGGTTTATTACCTGATAAATCATTTACTGGAGGTGTTGTAATATAGCCTGAAAGTTTTGTTTGCATAAAGTTATCGATTATAACTTCTGATTTTCCGGCAAACTCTGTTTCCATTTTAAATGTTAAGCCACCGTTTGGTGCATATAGATATTCGCCCATACCAGCAATGATATTTGTGGTTCCTTGCATAAATTCAGTTAGTGGGATTATCATAACTTGAACTTCAGGTTTACCTGTTATTTGCTTACTAACTGCATAGTTCTTTTCGTTTTTTGCATCATAAAGACTAAAGTCAAATCTACCGCTTTTAGTTGTATAGTACTGGAAAGTAATAGCCTCTGCACCTTTTTTTATTGCTCCGGCAGTAGGTGAAAATTGCTTTCTTAAATGTGCACGCCAATCAAGAGCTTTATCACTAGAAAATACTATTGATCTTTTTCCTGAAAGACATCTTGTAGTGCTAAGCTTTATTGATTGATTTGAATCTTCTTGTTGGTTTGCCCAAAATAGCTCATTTGGATCGTTTACACCATTAAGAGCTGTTTCTGCTTCCATATCTCCGTTTGAAATAACTACGTCTGACCATGGAACTTCTGTGCCGGGTGGTGTAATGTAGCCTGCAAGTTTTGTTTGCATAAAGTTATCAAAAATAACTTCTGAATCACTTCCGCTAACAACTGGGAACATCTTCATTGTAAGCTGTGCAGATGTGTACAATGCGTCTCCAAGCTCTGTTACTAAGTTTTTACCATCTGCTACAAAAGTTGATAATGGTACTATAACAGTTTGTACAGTATCTTTACCTGTTACTACGGCAGTAGTTTTGTAATTTGTACCTTTTACACCGTCATACATACTTAAATCAACAGTACAATTTTTCCTTGTAAGGATTTGGAATGTTAATGCCTCTGCACCGCTCTTAAAACGAGTCTTAGAGGATCCAAATTGTTTTCTAATAACTAAATTCCAATCCAAAGGACCATCGTTATAAAATCTTAACGATCTAGTACCGGAAATTTGCCTCGTTGTTGTGCCTCCTGCAACATAAGTTGTTGATGTAGAATCTTCGAGTCCACCAATAGCCCAATATTCATTATTAACGTCATTAATTCCTGTTAATGAAACTGGATCCTCGAAGTCTGCAACTAGTACATCTTGCCATGTTTCAATACCGAAAACTATTGAAATGCTACTTAACATCGTAAGTATAATTGTAAGGGCAAGTGCCATGCTTAGAATTCTTTTCTTCATTTTTTCTTTCCTCCTAAATTTTTTAATTTGTTTTTTATCTCTAAAACTTTAAAATAGATACTAAATGTTCCTTATTATATACTGGAAAATATTTAGATTTCCGTTTATAAGTTTTCGATGCAAACACGAAAAATTAAATTCTTAGTTTCATATTTTAACTAACAATTTATAGGTTTATTTTTTTCAAAAACGATATCTGAAATTATATATTTTTATCATTAAATCTAAACATAAAATTCCAATTTTCATAATTAATATTGTATAGCTATACTGTAAC
>JAVVYT010000097.1:0-5910 GCA_036650995.1 Clostridia bacterium
CTGTGCTGCAATGTTCTCTGCTACTAGCTGTGAGTTTGTATCCTGTGATTTTACTTCTACAATGTTTAGAAGTACTGGTTTATTAATCATTTTCTCAATAGCTGCACGATATTTTTCAATCTCCGTACCGCCTTTACCTATTACCATACCCGGTTTTGCACAATGGATAAATACTCTAACCTTTGCGCTATCCCTTTCAATCTCGATCTTAGGAACTCCGGCTGTGTAAAGGGCTTTTTTGAGGTATGCCCTGATTTTTTGGTCTTCGACAAGCAAGTCACCAAATAAACTTTTTTTAACGAACCATCTAGAATCCCAATTTTGGATAACTCCGACTCTAAGGCCGTGTGGGTGAATTTTCTGTCCCATAAAATTAACTCCTTTACCGTTATTCCTTCTCTTTAAGTACTATTGTAACGTGAGAAGATCTTTTTAATATACGAAATGCTCTACCTTGAGCTCTTGGACGAATTCTCTTTGCAGTAGGTCCCGGTGTAACGAAACAGCTTGCTACATAAAGATTATCCTTGTTCATTCCGTGGTTATTCTCAGCGTTTGCAATAGCCGAATTAAGTAGTTTTATTAAATATTCTGTTGCTACTTTTGGCGTATTTCTTAAAATCGCACTAGCAGTCTTTACATCTTTTAATCTTATAAGGTCTAAAACTATACTTACTTTTCTTGGTGATATGCGTGCATATCTAAGGTATGCTTTAGCCTCTGGTACTGTTTTTTCCATGCTACTTCCTCCTATGGTTATTAATTACCATTATTTGTAGTTTTAGATCCTGAATGCCCTCTAAATAGTCTTGTTGGAGCAAATTCACCTAATTTATGACCAACCATATCTTCAGTTACATAAACTGGAACATGCTTTCTTCCGTCATGAACAGCAAAAGTATGCCCTACAAAGTCCGGAAATATTGTTGAGGCTCTTGACCATGTTTTGATAACTCTCTTTTCAGATGCTGCGTTCATATCCAATACTTTTTTCATGAGGTCTGGAGCTACATAAGGCCCCTTCTTTACGCTTCTACCCATAATATTAATTTCCTTTCCTTGTATTACTTCTCATTTCTGCGTTTTACAATGAATTTATTTGTTCTATGCTTTTTAGCTCTTGTCTTATAACCTAAAGTTGGTTTACCCCAAGGTGTAACAGGACCGCTACGACCGATTGGAGATTTACCTTCACCACCACCGTGTGGATGGTCGTTAGGGTTCATGGCAGATCCACGAACTGTTGGACGGATACCCATATGACGTTTTTTACCTGCTTTACCGATTTTAACATTTTCATGATCGATATTTGAAACTTGACCTATGCAAGCTCTGCAGTTTAGTCTTATAAGTCTTACTTCACCTGATGGTAATCTTACCTGTGCATAGCCGTTCTCTTTAGCCATAAGCTGTGCAGTGTTGCCTGCTGAACGTACTAGCTGAGCGCCTTTACCTGGATAAAGCTCGATGTTATATATCATAGTACCTAGTGGGATATTAGCTATTGGCAAACAGTTACCAGGTTTAATATCTGATGACTCACCTGCGAAAACACTATCGCCAACTTTAAGACCTACTGGAGCTACAATGTATGATTTTTGTCCGTCTTCGTATTTAATTAGTGCAATGAAACCTGATCTGTTTGGATCATATTCGATTGACTGAACAACGCCGGCGTCCTCTATGCGATTTCTCTTGAAATCAATAATTCTGTATTTCTTTTTGTTTGCGCCACCCTTATGACGAACTGTTATTCTACCATAACTATTTCTTCCGGCTGTATTCTTAATCTTAGATAAAAGTGATTTTTCCGGTTTAACATTTTTAGTAAGCTCAGAATATGTCAAAGCGGTCATATTTCTTCTAGATGGAGAAGTCGGATTAAAACTTTTAATCGGCATTTTTTATTACCCCCTACATTAGACTATCGAAGAACTCAATAGTTTTAGAGCCTTCTTTAAGTGTAACAATAGCTTTTTTCCAGCTTCTGGTAAGACCAATATGTGCGCCCATTCTTTTGTTTTTGCCACGTACATTCATAGTATTAACTTTAGCAACTTTAATTTCTTTTCCGAAAAGTGCTTCAACAGCTTGAGCTATCTCTATCTTGTTTGCATCTTTTGCAACTTCAAAAGTGTACTTCTTGCCTTGCAGACCCTGCATTGATTTCTCTGTAATGATTGGCTTAATGATAATATCCTGTGGTGCTTTCATTATGCGTACACCTCCTCAATTTTTTGTAATGCTGCTTTTGAAACAATAAACTTGTCATATTTTAAGATATCATAAACATTTATTGTATTTGTAAGAGCAGTCTTGATTGTTTTGATGTTAGATGCGCTTTTGATAACGTTTGTGTTTACAGCTGGCATTACTATTAATGCTTTTGTAGTAACGTTAAGTGCGTTTAACATATTAATCATATTCTTAGTTTTGATTTCTGCAAAATTAATGTCATCAACAACAATTAAGCTTCCGTCAAGGACTTTGCTTGTAAGCGCTGATTTAAGTGCAATTCTCTTAACTTTCTTGTTTAAAGAATAGCTGTAATCACGAGGCTTAGGTCCTAGTGCTATACCACCGTGGTTCCACTGAGGTGCACGGATTGAGCCTTGTCTTGCTCTGCCTGTTCCTTTTTGTTTCCATGGTTTAATACCGCCGCCACGTACTTCACTTCTTGTAAGTGTTGATTGTGTACCGTGTCTTTGGTTTGCTAGGTAATTAACTACCGCCATATGCATAACGGTTTTGTTAACTTCTACATTAAAAATTCCATCTGAAAGTTCTACTGTTCCGATGTCTTTTCCTGTTATATCATAAAGTGTAACATTTGGCATAAAAAAATCCTCCTCTCTTTATCCTACTGCTTGCATTTTACTGCGCTTTTAATGTATATAAACGCATTTTTTGGTCCCGGAATTGCTCCCTTGATAGCAATAAGATTGTTTTCTACATCTACTTTAACTACCTTTAAATTTTGAGCGGTTACTTGCTCTGAGCCTAAATGGCCTGGCATCATTTTGCCCTTCATTACTTTAGCCGGAGTAGAGTTAGCGCCCATTGAGCCCTGACCTCTATGATATCCGGATCCGTGAGATGATGGTCCACTATGTGCATTCCATCTTTTGATTGCTCCTGCAAATCCTTTACCTTTTGAAATTCCAGTTACATCAACCATTTCGTCTGCTGCGAAGATATCTGCTTTTAGAATATCTCCAACATTTAGAGTATCACAGTCTGTAAGTTTAAATTCCTTAAGTACCTTTTTGTAAGCTACCTCTGCTTTGTCAAAATGACCTTTTAGTGGCTTTACAATTCTCTTTTCGGTAGTATCTTGGTAGCCTAGCTGAAGTGCTGCATAACCATCGTTGTCAACTGTTTTCTTTTGAACAACAATGCATGGACCTGCTTCAACAACAGTAACAGGGATTACATCTCCGTTTTCGGCAAAGATTTGAGTCATACCGATTTTTTTACCAATTAGTGCTTTTTCCATTCTTTCTTTCTCCTCCTTAGGTTATTGGTTCTACAAAGGTTTCCTTTGAGAACATTACCCCACTATATATAGTAGATAAATTAAAAGTTTAATTTCTTAAAGCTTAATTTCTATCTCTACGCCAGCGGGAAGTTCTAGACTCATTAATGATTCTACTGCTTTAGCTGATGGTTTTAGAATGTCGATTAGACGTTTGTGTGTACGCATTTCGAACTGCTCTCTACTGTCTTTGTATTTGTGTACGGCACGAAGTACTGTAACAATTTCTTTTTCAGTAGGAAGTGGAATAGGTCCACATACTCTAGCCCCTGCTCTTTTTGCTGTTTCAACTATTTTTTCAGCGGATTGATCAACTAATGTATGATCGTAAGATTTGAGTCTAATTCTGATTTTTTCTTTTGCTGCCATGGTGGTAGTCGCCTCCTTAAATTTCTTTGGTTTGACGGCTTAAATACTAACAACTCGTCCGTGTGTTTTTACATTTCCGATTTAAAAACCGAATTTTGCACAAAAATCCCCTATATAAAAATAGGTTTTTCTCGCTAATTCGGATAACCGTTTTGAAAAACTCTACGAAGTAGTTTACGGTATTTGTCGCCCAATTTATAATCGGACATACTCAGTGAAAATTACCCGAGAAACCTCGGCAACCTCTCACATCATCGCATTTTCACACTACATATCTACATCCATTACGTGCTGATATAGTGGTGCAATAAGTCACGCTCGTATATATTACCATACTTTTTTGGCAATGGCAAGCGAAATTTAAATTTTTTTTATTTTTTTTTAATTTTTTTTAATTTTTTTATTTTTTATTATATTTTTATCTTTTTTATGGCTTTTTTTCCTTTTTTATGGTGTATCTTCTCTTTATAATTTGACTTTTACCCTTATAAAAATAAATTTTGTTCATCTGAAAAGTTTTTAAGAAGATTTTTTGTTTTTTATTTGTTTTAGGTTATCGATTTTGAAACTATTGCTTTAGATTTTAATTTGTTTTTAATTTGTTTTTAATTTGTTTTTAAAGTTATTGATTTTTTGTAAATTTTTTTGTATTTCTATTTTTAGGCTATACAAATAGATAAATTGGTGTATAATGAAAATATAGTTTAGTGACGAAAAAAACGTAAATACTAACGCTATAAAAATAACATATATATAAGGAAGGAAAAAAACAAAATGGAGATTATTAAACTTACAAACGAAAACTTTAAAGAGAGCATCGAAAATGCGACTACACCTATCATCGTAGATTTTTGGGCTAGTTGGTGTCAACCTTGCAGAATGATTGCCCCTGTATTAGAGGAGATAAACACTGAGCTTTCAGGTAAAGTTCTAATTGGCAAAGTAAATATAGACGAAGAGGGCGAGCTTGCAATGGAGTATAATGTTTCTAGTATTCCAACACTTCTTATCTTCAAAAATGGCGAGCTTATCAATCGCAGTGTTGGTTTTACCGACAAAGACAGCATTATAAATCTACTAGGTTTATAATCTAAGGAGAAAAAATTGAAAACAATTGATATTGGAAAAACAGGATTTATCGCTCCCGAAATTGCGTTAGGTCTTATGCACATTAAAGAGCGTACCCCAAAAGAGGCTATTGCACTTTTGGAAACTGCTTTATCCCTTGGAATAAATTATTTTGACCATGCCGATATTTACGGACGTGGTGAGTGTGAAGAGATTTTCGCAAAAGCCATTTCTGATATGGGTGTTCCTCGTGAAAAGATTATCTTGCAGTCAAAATGTGGAATTACCCAAAGGCTTAGCTATGACTTTTCAAAAGAGCATATTTTAAAGTCGGTAGACGGTATTTTAAAAAGGCTACACACTGACTATTTAGACGTTTTACTACTTCATAGGCCGGATGCTTTAATGGACCCGTGCGAGGTTGCAACTGCGTTTGATGCACTATATGATAGTGGCAAGGTTAAAAGGTTTGGCGTTAGTAATCAATACCCTATGCAGATTGAGCTTTTAAAGAAATATCTTAGTAAACCGCTTATTATAAACCAACTTCAGCTTAGTGTTACAAACACTGGTATGATTGATTGTGGCATTAATGTAAATATGGAAAACCCATCGTCCGTTCACCATGACGGCGGAGTTTTGGACTATTCACGACTTTGTGATATGACAATTCAGGCTTGGTCACCTCTTACCTATGGCTTTTTTGAGGGCAACTTTATCGGTGATAGAAAATTTGCACCGCTAAATAGAGTGCTAAACAGAATTGCAAGCGAAAAAGGTGTTACCCCGACTGCTATTGCAATAGCTTGGATTTTGCGTCACCCTGCTAAAATTCAGACGATAGTAGGCACTACGAACCCTTCTCATTTGCTTGAAATTTCTAGAGCTTCAGATATTACTATCTCCCACGATGAGTGGTATGAAATATATCGTTCCGC
>JAVVYT010000098.1:0-5872 GCA_036650995.1 Clostridia bacterium
AGAATACGACGCTTTTTAAAACCATTTATTGGCTTTTTGTTAATAGCAGTAGTGCTACTTTTCGGGCAGGCACTTTGCGATTTAAATCTACCAAACTATATGTCAAATATAGTAAACGTAGGACTTCAGCAAAATGGTATAGAAAGCCCAACCCCCGAAAAAATCTCCCCAAACGGAAAAGAGCTAATGCAGGTTTTTATGTCAAACGAAGATAAAGAGCTTGTAAATAATAGCTATACCTTGTCTAAAGACGGTAGTAAGTACACTTTAAATAAGCTATCTTCTAAGGAAATAGAGGTGCTAGATAAGGCGTTTGAAAAATCCTCGTGGGGCTTTGTTTCTTTTATAAAAGAAATAGTACCAGAGCCAAATGAAAACATAGAGGGTACCACAGAGGCTACCACAGAGGAAACTACAAATGAAATGCAAGCTCTTAAAATAGACCAGATGTATGAATTGCTACCAATGTTTAAAATGCTACCAGAGCAGAAGATAAATGAGCTACTAAGTACCTATGATACTAACTCCTCAATGGTCGCAAATCAAGTTTCTATCCAGCTTAATAAATCCTTTTATGAAGAGCTTGGCGAGGATATGCTATCTTACCAAACAAACTATATTATAAAAATCGGACTTATAATGCTACTAATTGCCCTTTTAGGCAGTATAGCAACAGTTTTGGTAAACCTTATCTCCTCTAAAATCGGTGCAGGTATCGGTAGAGATTTAAGGCATAGTATCTTTAAAAAAGTAGAGAGCTTTTCAAATGAAGAGTTTGATAAATTCGGTGCCGCCTCACTTATAACTAGAACAACAAACGACGTTCAGCAGGTGCAGATGTTACTTGTTATGGGTATTCGTATGATATGCTATGCCCCTATTATGGGTATTGGCGGAATTATGATGGCTCTTAATAAAAGTAGCTCGATGAGCTGGATTATAGGCGTTGCTGTAATCGTTTTGATAGGTCTTATTATGGTAATCTTCGCTTTGGCTATGCCAAAATTTAAAGTGGTGCAAAAACTTATCGATAAGCTAAACCTAGTTTCTCGTGAAAACCTTACAGGCATTATGGTTATAAGAGCTTTCGGCACACAAAAATTCGAGGAAAATCGTTTCGATAAAGCTAACTTAGATGTTACTAAAGTTAATAAATTTGTCGGCCGTGTTATGGCATTTATGATGCCGGCTATGACACTTGTTATGAACTGTATCACCCTACTAATTGTGTGGGTCGGCGCTCATCAAATAGCAGACTCTGCGATGCAGGTCGGCGATATGATGGCGTATATGCAGTACGCTATGCAGATTATTATGTCGTTTCTAATGATAGCTATGATGTTTGTCTTTATCCCTCGTGCATCTGTTTCAGCTAGTAGAATAGCAGATGTTTTAGCGGTTGAGCCAAAGATTGTAGATAAACCCGAAACACTAGATTTTAAACCTCGTCAAAAAGGCGTTGTAGAGTTTAGAAACGTTTGCTTTAAATATGGTGGAGCTGATGAAAACGTTTTAGAGAATATAAACTTTATAGCAAAGCCCGGGCAAACCACCGCTTTTATCGGCTCGACAGGGTCAGGTAAAACTACCCTTATAAACCTTATCCCCAGATTTTACGATGTAACCGAGGGCGAGATTTTAGTCGGCGGTGTAAATATTAAAGATGTAAAACTCGAAAGTCTACACGAGCAGATAGGCTATGTACCTCAAAAAGGTAGTCTGTTTTCAGGCACAATCGGCTCTAACCTTAGATATGGTAAGGAAAAAGCCACCGATGAAGAGGTACTTTACGCAGTAGAGGTAGCACAGGCAACAGAGTTTGTATCAAAAACACCAAACGGACTTGCAACTCAAATTTCACAGGGCGGAGCAAACGTTTCAGGCGGTCAAAAACAAAGACTTTCAATTGCAAGAGCGCTTGTTTGCAACGCACCTATAAATATCTTTGATGATACCTTTTCAGCACTCGACTTTAAAACCGATGCCGCACTTAGAAAAGCACTCGCAGAAAGCACAGGCGGTAGCACTGTTTTAATAGTAGCACAAAGGGTAAGCACAATAATGCACGCCGATCAGATAATAGTACTCGATGAGGGCAAAGTTGTCGGAAAAGGCACGCATGAAGAACTTCTAAAAAGCTGTACGCAGTATTATGAAATTGCGTCAAGTCAGCTAGGGGAGGAGGAATTATAATGAGTAGAGATGTAAAAACAGACGTAAAACCAAAAGGCCCAATGGGTGGACACGGCCCTATGGGTGGCGGACACGGTCCTATGGGCGGTGAAAAACCTAAGGATTTTAAAGGCACATTCAAAAAACTAGCGAAGTATCTAAGTGCTTTTAAACTTTCAATATTTGTAGTAGTTGTCTTTGCAATAGCCTCAACAGTGTTTACAATAGTAGGTCCAAAAATTCTAGGCGGAGCAACTACCGAGCTGTTTCGAGGAATTATGGGTACTATTACAGGCAAAGATAGCGGTATAGATTTTACAGTAATTTCAACAATTTTAATCGAGCTTATAGGTCTTTATTTCTTGTCATCACTCTTTTCATATATCCAAGGCTATATAATGACAGGTGTTTCAATGAAAGTTACCTATAATTTGCGTGGCGAGATTAGTCAGAAGATAAATAAACTTCCCCTTAAATTCTTTGATAATAGAAATTATGGCGAGGTACTATCCCTCATAACAAATGATGTTGACGTAATAAGCCAAACGCTAAATCAAAGCATTTCACAGATTATAACATCCATTGCCGCTATAATCGGTATAGCATATATGATGTTTACAATAAGTATTTCAATGACAGTCTTGTCTATCCTAATTTTACCACTTTCACTTTTATTAATCGCAGGGATAGTTAAAAAATCGCAGAAATACTATCAGGCTCAGCAGGAGTATATCGGTCATGTAAATGGTCATATAGAAGAGATGTATGGAAATCATAACCTTGTAACCGCATTTAATGGTCAAGAAAAATCAATCGAAGAGTTTGATAGATACAGCAATACCCTTTATAAAAACGGTTGGAAATCAAACTTTGCCTCAGGTCTTATGATGCCAATTGTAAACTTTGCCGGTAATATAGGCTATGTAGGAATATGTATCTTAGGTGGCTACTTAGCAGTTACAAGAGGACTTCCAGTAGGTGATATTCAGGCATTTATCCAGTACGTTCGCCAGTTTACACAGCCAATAGCGCAGGTGGCAAATATCTCTAATATCCTTCAGCAAACAGTTGCCGCGTCAGAACGTGTATTCGGCTTTCTAGAAGAAGAAGAGGAAGTAGAAGATAGCAAAACGCCGACCGATGTGAAAAAGCTAAACGGGAATGTAACTTTTGAGAATGTATCGTTTGGATATAACCCTGATAAAATTATCGTAAATAACTTCTCTGCCACTGTAAAAGACGGTCAAAAAATCGCAATCGTAGGCCCTACCGGTGCAGGTAAAACTACTATGGTAAAACTACTTATGAGATTTTATGATGTCACTAGCGGAAAAATATTAGTAGACGGTATCGATATTAAAGACTTTACAAGAGAGGATCTTAGAAGTATGTTCGGTATGGTTCTTCAAGATACGTGGCTGTATAATACCACTATCTGCGAGAATATCCGCTATGGTAACCTTGAATGTTCCGATGAGGAAGTTCACGCCGCCGCTAAAGCCGCTCAGGTAGACCACTTTGTGCGGACACTCCCTGATAGCTATAATATGGTGCTAAATGAAGAGGCAAGTAACGTTTCTCAAGGTCAAAAACAACTTCTAACAATAGCTAGAGCAATCCTTGCCGACCCTAAAATCTTGATTTTAGATGAGGCTACAAGCTCAGTCGATACCCGTACCGAAGTTCTAATCCAAAAAGCTATGGATAACCTTATGAAAGGTAGAACAAGCTTTGTTATAGCTCACCGCCTCTCTACTATCAAAAACGCCGACCTTATCCTAGTTATGAATAATGGCGATATAGTAGAACAAGGTACCCACGACGCTCTAATAGCAAAACAAGGCTTCTACGCCAACCTCTATAATAGCCAATTCGAAAAACCCGAGTAACCCCAAAACCCCTTACAAAACATAGCATACCGAATTTAAAATCAAAAAGTTCGGTATGCTTTTTTTATACCAATTCCCCCTAAACCCCTCTAATAAACAAACTAACTACGCAAATCCCATTTAGCAAAAAACACAACCCCTCATTTTTTGGTGGTGCAACCCCTCCGCTCCCACCACTCTAATAAACAAACTAACTTAAACCCGCACAGTTTATAAAACGCAAAAACAAGTTTTGTTTTGGAAGATATAAACCCCCTAGAAAGACTAATCAATTTTAGTCTTTCTTTTTTATCAAAATTTTTTTCATCATTATTATATTATATCAATGCGATAACGTCGCTTTACAATTCTTCCAAAAAAGAGTATAATATACAAAAAAATAGGAATAGCGGAGAAAACAATTTGATTGAATTAGGAAAAATTGATATTGAAAAATATAAATGCGTGTCTAAAGATATTACTACTAATAAGTTAATTATAACTGAAAATCAAGTGTTACATATAAAAGAACATCACCCAAATGATTATGAGAGATTTAGTAATTATTTATTGCCAATTGTAAATAATCCTGATTATATTCTCGAAGCTAACAGACCAAATACAGCGTTTATATTAAAAAAAATAACCGAAAATGGCGAACACTTTCAGTTGATTTTGCGACTAAAAACTTCTTCTGATCAAAAGGAATTTAGTAATTCTATAATAACATTTTTAAAAGTTAGTGAGAAAAAATGGAATAAGTATTTAAGAAACAAAAAAATACTTTACAAGTCTGAATAAAAATGGTATAATATACATATCATAAGAGATAGGTATTTTGTGGTGGTAAATTTTCGTGTCAACCACACGCCGATGGTACCGACAGAGAGAAATCTCGAGAGATGCAGGAGAATGGCACGCCTGCCAAAATACCGAAAGAAATGGACTGCACAAGTGCGGTCCTTTCTTTATGTAAAAATATAATAAAATGTAGGGGCGAACTGTGTTCGCCCGTCCTCGTCGAACAATTCCATTCCACCCCCCATATCCTCATAAAAAAACCCTCACCTAATTAAAACCCCAATTTTCCCAAAAACCCCGATACTTTACTCATAAAATGTCATATTGCATAAATGTTTTGATTTTATTAAATAATTGTTATAAAAAGATTGAAGTCATAGTCTTTTTATGGAATCCTTAAAAAAAGAGAAAGGCGGTAAAACATTATGAAAAAAATATGGCTTATTGTGGTGATATCCGTTTTGGTGGTAGCTTTAGTCGGAGTAGCAATATATTTTGTAACGACCACTAAAAAAACTGAAGAAAAACCCTCTTCCTCGCAAAGTGTTTTGGATAGCAGTAGCTCAAAAGACGAACTTCCAATAGAAAGCTCTAGCCACGAAGTTAGCGTTCCTTCTGATAATAATGATAGCAAAGACCCTGTTTTCAAAGAGAAGATAACAGGTATTCCAAAAGATATAAAGCTTTTAGAGTATAAAGATTATATGAAAGACGACATAAATCCAGTAGCAAAGAAGATAGAAAGCAAAGATAAAGTCGATGAGATTTTAGCGATCATCTCTTCTACAAATTGCAAAAAACTAGGGGATAGTTGGGAGATTAAATCAATGCCTACAAAACCATACTATTCACTAGGCATAAAGGGCGACTTTGAGATTACCTTAAACTTTTGTGGAGATTTAGGCAAGTCAGGGTATATGGCAGTCATTAAAGGCTCTGAAGTTACAAGATACGAAATGTCAGCCGATAGCTATAAAAACCTCCTAAAAGCAATAAAGTAATCTTTCAGAAAATTAAAATTTTAATTCTGA
>JAVVYT010000099.1:0-5868 GCA_036650995.1 Clostridia bacterium
ACTTTTATTATAAAATACAGTATACAATACTCCATTTTCATCAGTTTTATCTTTGATAATCTTATTACATACACATTCACCATTAGTTAAAAAGCAACTGTTACCATACTTTGCAATAATTATTTCAAATAATTTATCTTTATCTTTTGCAATAAACTCGTTCGTTATATAAAAATTATTTAAAGAAAGATACCTACGCAGTTTTTCGGATTTTGTCATAGGTTGAAGATACAAAGTAACTGAACTATCTTGTAAAAAAGAGGCATTGTCAATTATTTTTGCAATAAGCTCTCCGCCCATTCCGGCAATAACCACATCATCAAAATCTTCTCTTTTAACATTTAATAATCCATCTGATAATACTATTTTAATATCATTTTCTAAGCCATATTGCAAAACATTTGCTTTTGCTTTTTCTAAAGGACCATTAACTATATCACAAGCAATGGCAAAGGTGCATTTTTTCGATAAAATTAAATGAATTGGTAAATACGCATGATCTGTCCCTACATCACATATTCTTCTATTGGGTTTTATATTATCTGCAATAATTTGCAATCGATTTGGCAGTTTAATTTTATCCATTTTTAAAATATAGGAGCCGCAAAAATTGCAGCCCCTTTTTTACCTCTAATTATTTTCTAAGAATTCATTTATTTTTTCTACTAGCGCATCGCAATCTTCACCATGTGCTAAGCATGCTTGCTCAATAGTTTCACCACGAGCAGATGGACAACCAAGACAGTGCATACCAATGCTTATAAAAAATTGTGCTGTTTCTTCGTTAATATCCAAAACCTCGGCCACTATCATATCTTTGTTAATTTTTTTCATTTTTGTTATCCCCTTTTTTGTATTCTTTAATTGGTGCTTTGTGATTTGTAATACATTCATCGGTGATTATAACACGTTCTAGATTTTTTTCGGAAGGAAAAGTAAACATAATATCTGTCATTACATTTTCAATTACCGAGCGAAGTCCTCTAGCACCAATATTACGAGCAACCGCTATTTTTACAATTTCACAAATAGCTTTGTTAGTAAATTCAAGTTTTACATTATCAAGCTCAAAAAGTTTAATATATTGTTTTAAAATAGCATTTTTAGGTTCAGTTAAAATTCTTGTAAGAGCATTTTCATCTAAATTAGATAAAGAAGAAATAACAGGTAATCTACCAACTAACTCAGGAATTAAGCCATATTTAACTAAATCGTGTTGTTCTACTTTACTCAAAAATTCGTTAGATGATTTATCTTTTTTAGATTTAACATCTGAGCCAAATCCAAGAGAAGAGCCAACAGTTCTCTTTTCAATAATCTTTTCTATACCGTCAAAAGCTCCACCACAAATAAATAATATATTTTTAGTGTTTAACTGAATAAACTCTTGCTGTGGGTGTTTTCTACCGCCCTGTGGAGGTATATTAGCTATTGTACCTTCAATTATTTTAAGTAATGCCTGCTGTACACCTTCGCCACTAACATCTCTTGTAATAGAAGGGTTTTCAGACTTTCTGGAAATTTTATCTAACTCATCAATATATATTATACCATATTGAGCCATCTGAATATTAAAATCTGCGGCTTGAAGAAGTTTTAAAAGTATATTTTCAACATCTTCTCCTACATACCCTGCCTCTGTAAGCGTTGTAGCATCGGCTATGGCAAAAGGTACGTGCATAAGTTTTGCTAGTGTTTGGGCTAGTAAAGTTTTACCGCAACCGGTAGGTCCCAAAAGAATAACATTACTTTTTTGAAGATCAATATCGTCCTCACTGTTAATATTTGTAACTCTTTTATAATGATTGTAAACAGCGACGGATAAAACTTTTTTTGCATCATCTTGACCGATAATATACTGGTCTAGTAAACTTTTAATTTCAATTGGTTTTGGCACATCAGACATTTTAAAAGGTGCCTCAACTTTTTCAGCATTTTCGGCTTCATCAATTTCTAAAATACTATTACACATATCGATACATTCATTACAAATATATACACCTTCGCCTGAAATAATACGCTCAACTTCAGAAGCTTTTTTACCACAAAATGAACATTCAACTAAAAATTCACTATTTTTGTTATCTGACATAAATAATTATTTTCCTCTCTGGTTTGTTTGTTATCTGCTAGCAATTACCTTATCAATTAAACCATATTCTGCTGCTTCCTCTGCAGTTAAGAAATTATCTCTATCAGTGTCAATTTCAATTTGTTCTAATGATTTACCGGTAATTTTGGCAAAAATCTTATTTAATTTTGCTCGAATTCTAATTATATGATCAGTATGAATTTTCATATCAGAAGCCTGTCCTTGCATACCGCCTAATGGCTGATGAATAACAATTTCACTATTTGGAAGTGCAAATCTTTTGCCCTTTGCTCCTACCGCTAATAAAAACGCACCCATACTAGCTGCCATTCCAACACAAATAGTTGAAACATCACATTTTATATACTGCATAGTGTCATAAATTGCCATACCGGCAGAAATAGACCCACCTGGGCTATTTATATATAACTGGATATCTTTTTCAGGATCTTGACCTTCTAAATATAATAACTGTGCAACAACAAGACTAGCTGTCGTATCATTAACCTCTTCTGCTAGAAATATTATTCTATCGTTTAATAATCTGGAGAAAATATCATATGATCTTTCACCATGATTTGTTTGTTCTACTACCATTGGTACTAAACTCATAAAAATGCCTCCCTTTTCTTTTAATAATATTACCTTATTTATTATTTATTATTCTTTTACTTCATCTTTTTTTGCAGTTTTTGCTGTGGTTTTCTTAGCTGCTGGCTTTTTTTCTTCTGCTTTTTTAGGTGCTGATTTTTTAGCAGCAGGTTTTTTTGCGGTTTCTTCTGTTATTTCTGCTTGATTTTTTATAAACTCAACTGCTTTACCAACAGCAATATCTTTTCCTATTTCCTCTATTGGAACAATTGATTTTATCTTTTCAACTTCCATTTTATACATCTCTGCCATTTTTTGAATTTCTTCGTTTATTTCTTCTTCAGAGATTACAATTTTTTCAAGCTCTACGATTTTTTCTAACGCTAAACGCATTTTAACTTGTTTTGTAGCCTGAACTTTAAACATTTCACGAAATGCTTTCATATCCATTCCTGAATATTTAAGATAAGATGCTATATCAAGACCTTGTGCTCTCATTCTTTGATCGTTATCTGCAACAATATTATCAATTTGATGTTCAATCATACAGTCAGGAATTTCACCTTTAAGACCTTCAACAACATTATCAATAATTTGAGTTTCTAAAGCTTGCTCTGAAGCTTCTTCTTTTGATTTTAATAAATCTTCTTTAATTTTAGCTTTGTAAGCATCTATTGTATCAAATTCACTTGCGTCTTTTGCAAATTCATCGTCTAATTCTGGTAGCTCTGTAAATTTGATTTCCTTGATAGTAACATTGAAAATAGCATCTTTTCCAGCTAGCTCCTCAGCTTGATATTCTGCAGGGAATGTAACTTTTACTTCAACATTTTCATCGATGTTTTTACCAACTAATTGCTCCTCAAAGCCTGGAATAAATTGACCTGAACCTAATTTCAAATCAAAATTCTCGCCTTTTCCACCCTCAAATGCTACTCCGTCTACAAAGCCTTCAAAGTCAATGATAACATTATCCTCAAGTTTTGCAGCTCTATCAGTAACAGTTATTAATCTTGAATATCTTGTGCGAATATTTGAAAGTTCATTTTCAATATCTTCTTTAGAAACAGCCGCTTTTGTTTTAGTAGCTTTTATCCCTTTATATTCTCCTAAAGTAACCTCTGGTTTTACAGAAACGGTTGCTTTAAAAGTATATCCATCTTTAGTTATATCTAAAACTTCAATGTCTGCTCTATCAACAGGGTCTATTTTAGATTCCTTTAATGCATCTTCGTATGCAGTTGGATAGGTAAGATTTACAGCATCTTCATAAAATACATTTTCACCATACATTTTTTCAATAAATGATTTTGGTGCTTTACCTTTTCTAAATCCAGGAACATTAATCTTTTTAACGTTTTGCTTAAAAGCCTTGTTTATTCCCTCGTTAAATTCCTCTGCACCAACTTCGATTTCTAGGACAACTTGGCTTTTTTCTTGATTGCTCACATTTTTTAATTTCATTAATATACTCCATTTCATTTTTTTTATTTTTAAATTACCTTAATTATACCACATTCCATAACAGATGCAACCATAACTTTAAACATAAATTAATATTATTATACCGCTTTTTTGTAAAAAAGTATTATATTCTAATTGGTGTAAAATTTATGCTATCGCAAGCTACTAGTGAATATGTAATTCCTTGATATTCACCAAAGACGCTAAAGTTTCTAGCCTTGCTATGGATATGACCATAATAGCATTTTTTAACGTTTGCTTTTTTCATAACATCTATAATTTCAGCCGACTCAAAATTATCATAAATAGGTGGATAATGCAAAAAACAGATGATTTCTTTATTAAACTTTTGAGCAGCATCTATTGATATTTGTAGTCTTAATGCTTCTCTTGCAATTATTTTGTTATCATTTTCGGTTAATTTTTTATTTTCTAAAATCCAACCTCTAGTTCCGCATATCGAATAGTTTTCAACTTCAAATGCGTTGTTATGTAACATTCTTATTGATTTTATATTATTTTTTTCTAGTAACTCGTTTAGTTTTTTAGCGGACGAAAACCAATAGTCGTGATTACCTTTTAATAAAATCTTTTTGCCATTTAACGACTCTATAAATTTTAAGTCCGGTAATAATTCAACGTCATTCATAGCCCACGAAATATCACCACAAATTATCACAGTATCTTGTTGTGTTACAATACTGTTCCAGTTATTAAATAATTTAATTGTATAATCTTCCCAACCACGAAACACGTCCATAGGTTTATTAGTGCCAAAAGAAAGATGTAAATCTGAAATAGTAAAAACTGCCATTTTTTTCCTCATTTAAACTGAATAATATTATTTTATTTTCAAATACTAAATATTGAAAGGGGGATGAATTAAATGGATATATTTGATTTTGATAGCACAAAGATAGAATGTGATGCATGCGAATGTGAATACCACGAAGAAGGAAACCATTGTAGCGCTGATTGCGTTTGTATAGGTCCTTGCAACGCAAAAGCAAGTAGCGATACAATTTGTTCAACTTTTAAACCTAAAGAATAACTAATCATATAAAATATAGAGCTATAATTATCTAATGTTATAGCTCTATTTTTTTAAAGCTGATTTAAAACGATGTCTGATATTTCTTCTTTATTAATAGTCTTAGTGTAGATAGGTTTTTTATCTAATAACTCTGTTAAAGTTTTAGGTGGATTTGTTTTAGACATTAACGCTAGTTTATTAATCTTTTCAAGTTCTGTTTTTTCACTATAATCTTTTAGAGAAATTGCTGATAAAACATCTTCTGAAAATTTATAAGGCGAAGCAGTAGACACAATAACAGTAGTGGTTTTATCGCCTGTTTTCTTTTTGTATTCACCATAAACATAATATGCAACAGCTGTATGAGTGTCTATTACATATTTATATTTTGTACGACATGCTAAAATAGCTTCTCTTGTTTCTCTTTCATAAGCAAAGCCAGGATAAATTTGATCTCTAATTTTATCTTTTATAATTGCCTTAACTCTATATTTTTTATTTTTTTCTAGCTCATCCATATAAGTATTAATTAAATCACTATCATACTCAGCTATTTCAAATAATAATCTTTCTAAATTACTAGAAATAATTATATCCATTGATGGAGAATTAGTTTTGAAAAAATATCTGTCTTTATCATAGACGCCATTTAAAATAAAATCTGTTAAAACATTATTTTTGTTTGAAG
>JAVVYT010000100.1:0-5583 GCA_036650995.1 Clostridia bacterium
GGGGTTAATATAAAGGAAACAAAAGGCACAGGAGTTTACGGCAGGATATGTGAAAAGGACGTGCGACTGAAGATAGAAAAAGGGCAAACCTATACAAAAGCTGCGTTAGAGCAGGAGAAAATCGGTTTTTTTGAGGGTAGCGGAATAAGTGGAAAGGTGACGATAACCGATATAAAAACAAGAGAAGATAACATTTCGGCTATCCCCTCTAAGGCGAAAAACGTGGCAGAGGATACTATCGTGACAACACTATCACCGATGAGAAAATCGATATCAAAGACAATGCTAGCCTCCCTTAAAAATTCAGCACAGCTAACAAATACCGCAAGTTTTGACGCAACGTCTATTTTAGCGTTTCGCAAAAAGATAAAGAAAACGAATATTTATAATATCACGCTAAACGATATTATACTCTTCGCTACCGCAAAAACGATATTAAATCACCCTATTTTAAACGCACATTTAATTGAGGACACGCTAACATTATTTACTACTGTAAACCTTGGAATAGCGGTCGATACTGAGCGTGGAATAATGGTGCCATTTATTGAAAATGCCGATAGAATGTCGCTTGGCGAGATTTCAAAAACAGCTAAAGAGCTAGCAGAAAAAGCACGAGAGGGAAAAGGAATATTATGGGATAAAAACAAAGCCACCTTTACAGTCACAAATCTTGGAACACTTGGTGTTGAAAGCTTTACTCCGATAATTAACCCACCGCAAACAGCCATTTTAGGGGTATGCAGTATCTGCGATAAAGTAAAGCTAGTAGATGAAAAGGTAACTATTTATAAGTCAATGGGGCTATCTTTAACGTACGATCATAGAGTTATAGACGGAGCTCCGGCAGGGAAGTTTATTGAAGAATTATGTTATAATCTCGAAAATTTTGAAACCTTACTAGTAAAATAACCATTGAAAAAAGAGGGAAAAATGAAAAGAGAAATATTTGATTTAATCATTTTAGGGGCAGGACCGGCAGGATATTTAGCGGCAGAAAGAGCCGGAAAAGCAAAGCTTAAAACCCTTTTAATCGAGAAGAGAAAGCTTGGCGGAGTCTGTTTAAATGAGGGTTGCGTGCCATCTAAGGCGTTTTTAAACACAGCTAAAATCTATGACCACGCAGTAGGGAGCGAAAAGCTTGGCGTTACGGTGAAAAACGCCCGTATTCATCAAAAAACAGTCGTTGAGCATAAAGATAAAATTGTACAGCTATTAACATCAGGGATAAAATCAAAGCTTTTGAAAAACAAGGTTAAAATAGTAATGGGAGAGGGAAAAATTCTTCCAAAAGAGGATAATCTCTTTAAAATTTCAGTAGAGAGTGAGGAGTTTTTCGGTAAAAAATTTCTGCTATCTACTGGTAGCACTGTGCAAATTCCGCCGATAAATGGAATAGAAACTGCGTTTAAAAACTCGTTTGCGTTAACTAGCAGAGAGATTTTAGACATCGACTATATACCGCAAACCCTTGTAGTGGTGGGCGGTGGCGTTGTGGGTCTTGAAATGGCATCGTATTTTTGCTCTGCAAAGGCTAGGGTTTTTGTTGTGGAAATGGGGGATCATATTGGCGGTAATATTGATAGCGAGGTTGGTGAAATTTTAAAAAAATCCTATGAGAAAAAAGGTGTAATTTTCAAGCTAAACGCAAAGGTTATAACTATCGGTGAGTATTTTGTGGAGTATGAAAAAGAGGGGGAAATATTTAAAATCCCCTGCGAAAAGGTGTTAATTTCTATCGGTAGAAAGCCATTTATTGAGGGTTTTGGGCTTGAAAATCTATCACCGATTATAGAAAATGGATGCGTAAAAACCGATAATAAAGGGCAAACGAGTGTCGTAAATCTCTATGCGGCAGGGGACGTTAATGGAAAACTTATGTTAGCGCACACAGCGTATCGAGAAAGCGAGGTTGTTATTAATAATCTTTTAGGGATTAAAGATACTATGCGGTATAACGCAATTCCGACTGTAATCTATACAAATCCCGAAGTTGCAAGCGTTGGCTACACCGAGCAGATGGCAAGAAAAGAGGGGATAGACGTTGAAGTCAAGAAAATTTCAATGATGTATTCAGGCAGATATGTAGCGGAGGACGGCGACCCTAACGGGATTGTAAAGCTTGTAATAAATAAAAAGTACGATACTTTAATTGGAGTTACAATGATTGGAAACTATGCCTCTGAGATAATATACGGGGCAGGACTTATGACAGAGCAGGAGATGCGTACTAAGGAGATAAAAGAGCTTGTCTTTCCACACCCGACTATATCGGAAATAATAAAAGAGGCGTTGTTTAGCTAAAAAAGGAGTGATAAAATGCCAAAATCCCAGTATGTAAATTATAAAGAACTGCTAAAACCGAGCAAAATCAGCTTTAAAGAGATAGATGTTTGTCAGTATAATAAGACAATTTCAGAGGAAAAGAAGAATTTTAAAAAAAAGGACTTTTTAAGAATTTTTAACGATATGGCAATAATTAGAGAGTTTGAGGAGATGATATATAGCCTTAAAGTAAACGGTGAGTATATGGGGGTAGACGGCACGTACGAGGGTCCGGCGCACCTATCGCAGGGGCAGGAGGCGGTGGCTGTGGGGCAGGCGTATTTGCTCACTAAAGACGATTTTATCTTTGGGTCACATCGAAGTCATGGTGAGATTATCGCTAAAGGGCTGTCTTGCATTGAAAAGCTTACAGATAGCGAGCTTTTAGAGATTATGAGGAGTTATAATAATGGTGAAATTTTAAATTCGGTAAATGATAATCAAAAAACTGTAAAGGAGCTTGCCACCGACTTTTTGTTATATGGAACAGCGAGCGAAATCTTTGCACGCAAAACAGGCTTTCAAAAAGGCATAGGAGGCTCTATGCACGCTTTTTTCTTGCCGTTTGGTATCTATCCTAATAACGCTATTGTTGGCGGTAGCGCCCCTATTGCGGTCGGTGCGGCACTTTTTAAAAGGGTTAATAATAAAAAAGGGGTAGTAGTGGCAAATGCAGGGGACGGAGCGGTTGGGTGCGGGCCTTGTTTTGAGGCAATGAATATGGCGGCTATGGATCAGCTAAAGTTACTTTGGGAGGAGGGGTATAAAGGCGGCTTGCCTATACTATTTAATTTTAATAATAACCAGTATGGAATGGGCGGACAGACAAAAGGTGAAACGATGGCGTATGATTTACTAGCCAGAATAGGGGCAGGGGTGACGCCAAATCAGATGCACGCTAGAAGAATAGACGGGTGTAATCCGCTAGCTGTAATCGATGCTATGAGAAGTATTTTGCCTATTTTAAAAAAAGGGGAAGGCCCGGTGCTTTTAGATTCGGTAACGTATAGATATGCAGGACATTCAACCTCTGATATCTCCGCCTATCGCACAAAAGAAGAGCTAGAAAATTGGAGAGAAGTAGATCCGCTAGTGACCTTTAGGAAAAAACTTGTATCGGCTAAAATCGAAAAAGATAGTTATTTTGAAAATAGGCTAAAAGAGATAAAAACTAAAATTCAAAACATCTGTAAAAAAGCGGTATCGGTGGAGCTGTCACCATATATTGACCTAGAAAAAAACCCACGGCTAATTGAAGATATGATGTTTTCAAAAGAGAGTAAAATCTCAATGGATAGTAGCGAAAAGGTAGAGGATTTATTAATACCCGATGATGAAAACAGCAGAGTTATAGCGATAAAAGCAAAATCACGATTTTATAAAGATGAAAGCGGAAAGGAAGTGTCAAAACTTCGCAGTTATAATATTCGTGATGCGGTTTTTGAAGCGGTACTTTTAAAATATAATGAGGATAGAACGTTTATCTCGTATGGTGAGGACGTGCGGGATTGGGGCGGTGCGTTCGGGTGTTATCGTGACCTTATGCAGTCGGTGCCATATAAAAGGCTCTTTAATTCGCCCATTTCTGAGGCGGCAATAGTCGGAAGTGCGGTGGGTTACGCAATGGCAGGGGGCAGAGCGGTAGTTGAGCTTATGTACTGCGATTTTATAGGTAGAGCAGGTGACGAGATAATAAATCAGCTAGCCAAGTGGCAGGCTATGAGTGGGGGTATTCTCAAAATGCCAATTACTGTGCGAGTGTCGGTAGGGGCAAAATATGGCGCGCAACATTCGCAGGATTTAACAGCTTTAGTGTCGCATATCCCGGGGCTTTTTGTCTGCTTTCCAGTAACTCCGTATGATACTAAAGGGCTTTTGTCTACTGCTCTAAATGGCACAGATCCTGTCATATTTTTTGAGAGTCAACGCCTTTATGATAAAGGTGAAATGTTTCATAAAGGTGGCGTGCCTAAAGAAGATTATAAAATTCCAATCGGGGTATCGGATATTAAAAGAGAGGGAAGTGATATAACTATCTTAACAATAGGCGCTACCCTTTATAAAGCCTTAGAGGCGGCGGATATCTTAGAGGAAAAGTATAATGTGTCAGCGGAGGTAATCGATGCTAGAAGTCTTGTGCCTTTTGATTATGACTTAGTTTTAAAAAGCGTAGCGAAAACAGGTAAAATCTTGCTCGCTAGTGATGCGGTGGCTAGAGGCTCATTTTTAAACGATATAGCACGCAATATAACAGAGATGGCGTTTGACGAGTTAGATGCTCCGCCAGTGGTCGTTGGTGCTAGAAACTGGATAACACCACCTTTTGAATGGGATAATGACTTCTTTCCGCAACCAAGCTTTTTAATAGATGCTATAAATGAAAAGATAATGCCATTAAAAGGGCATTTGTCTAGTAATAACTTTACCGATATAGAGCAGAAAAATAGAGCTAAAATGGGTGTGTAGTGATGAAACTTATTGTAAATAAAAACACCTCGCCATACTTTAATCTAGCGTGTGAAGAGTATCTTTTAAAAAGCCAAAATGATAGCTGTGTTATGCTGTGGCGGAATGAAAAATCGGTAATAGTTGGCAGAAATCAAAATACTATCTTAGAGATAAATAAAAGCTATTGCGATACGAACAATATTAAAGTGGTACGCAGATTATCGGGCGGTGGTGCTGTGTTTCACGATATGGGGAACGTTAATTATACGTTAATTTCTAAGCGAAAAAAAGAAAATGTAACTAGCTTTAAAGATAATTCTCTTGCAGTGATAGACTTTTTAAAAAGTCAGTATAATATTTCAGCTTTAAACGAGGGTAGAAACGATATTAAAATAGAGGGAAATAAAATATGCGGTATGGCAGAATGTGTTTTTGAAGATAGACTGCTTTTTCACTGCTGTATCTTGTTTAATGGCAGTATTAAAGACCTAGCATTAGCGTTAAAACCTAAGAAGATAAAGGCTAAAACCTTTGCTGTAAAGTCGGTAAAAGCTAAAGTTAAAAATATCGCAAGTTTTGTTGAAAACGTGTCGACTGCGGACTTTTTTGATAGCTTTGTAGAGTACCTTTTGAAAATAAATAATCTTGAAAAACCTTATTATCTGTCGGATAAAGAGATAGCGGAAATAGAAAAGTTGGCAGAAGAAAAGTATAAAAAAGATAGCTGGAACTATAATGAAAACGTAAAGTTTAACTATAAAAATTCGGTCAAACTCCAAAATGGCATAGTAGAAATATCCCTCTCTTTAA
>JAVVYT010000100.1:5593-5855 GCA_036650995.1 Clostridia bacterium
GAACGAGCGACATCTCTCAAATCGAAAATTCACTTGTCGGCGTAAAATTCGATGCACAAAAAATAGCCAAAACCCTTTCAAAATTCAATATCAGTAACTATATAACCTCCGCCACCATAAACGATATCCTCTCTCTCTTTTAAGTTAAAGTTATAAAAGCTAATACGAAAGAAATATATATTGTAATCAAAACTAAAATAGCTATTGAAAAAGGCTGATATATTATAATCAAAACTAAAAATAGCTAATCGAAAAAGGCAGA
>JAVVYT010000101.1:0-5834 GCA_036650995.1 Clostridia bacterium
TTTTTCTAGATAGACTTAAAGTTTTGGGTTATATCTCGACTGTTGCGTCGTAGATTTTTGAGGTGTCGCCGGTTAGGGTTACTGTTTTTCCGTCATAGCGAATGGTAAGCTCACCGCCACGAAGTTTCACAGTAATATCGGTATCTTTGTCGCAAAGACCATTTTCAACAGCGGCAACAGCGGCAGCACTAGCGCCTGTTCCACAGCTTAAAGTTTCGCCATTTCCACGTTCAAAGACACGAAGTCTTAGTGTTTTGCGGTCGATTACCTTTACAAACTCGGTGTTTATCCTCTCAGGGAAGATAGGTGCTTTTTCAAATTTAGGGCCTACTTTTTCAAGGTCAATCTCTTCAATATTATCACAGAAAACAACGCAATGCGGATTTCCAATGCTAAGACAAGAGATATTTACCGGCTCTTTATCGATGATAACGCTATGGTTTATAACAGTGTTTGTTTCGGATAAAACAGGGATTTCACTAGCTTTAAAGCACGGAGCGCCCATATCCACCGACACATATTTAATGTCGCCATTACAAGATATTAGGTGTAGCTTTTTAATACCGCTCATCGTTTCGATTGTGATATCTTTACTAGTTACTATCTTATTGTCATAGAGGTATTTACCAACACAGCGGATAGCGTTTCCAGCCATTTTGCCCTCGCTACCGTCGATATTAAACTCACGCATTTTAGCGTCTGCAACGTCTGATTTTTCGATTAAAACAACTCCGTCACCGCCTATGCCATAATGTCTGTCAGAGAGGCAAACACTAAGAGAGGTGGGGTTTGTAATCTCTTTTTCCATACAGTTAAAATAGATGTAGTCGTTGCCACAGCTCTGCATTTTGGTAAAGGCAAGCTTTGTTTTTTCGGTACGCATATCGTTTATATTTACAAGCTCTATGCTATACTGCGAATATTTTGATTTAAGACAATCGGCAATTGCGTTAGCGGTATCGATTGAGGTAAGGCAAGGTATTGCACGTTCAACCGCTTTTCTTCTGATTTTAACACAGTCAAGGCTTGGAAGTCTGCCTTTTGAGGAGGTAGAAATTACATAATCTATCTTTCCACTTTCAAGTAAAGTAATAGTGTTGTCGCTTGGGTTTTCGTGGATTTTATTAACAACTGTTACTGCAAGTCCGCTGCTCTTTAAAGTGATAGCACAGCCTGCGGTTGCGTAGAGGTTAAAGCCTAAATCAGCGAATTTTTTGGCAATGTCGATAATTTCGCCTTTATCATTATCACGAACTGTAATTAGTAGTCCGCCACTCTTTTTAAGCTTGTACCCGGCGCCTGTAAGACCTTTGAAGATAGCCTCTTCTAAAGTGTTTGCAATGCCTAAAACTTCGCCTGTTGACTTCATTTCAGGTCCTAGGTGGTTATCAACATCATGTAGTTTTTCAAATGAGAATACCGGAACTTTTACAGCAAAGTAAGGGGAAGATTTATAAAGTCCTGTTCCAAATCCCATTGTAGATAGCTTTTCACCGAGCATAGCTTTTGTAGCTAAATCAACCATTGGTACGTTTGTAACCTTGCTAATATAAGGGATTGTACGAGAAGAGCGAGGGTTTACCTCGATTACATAAACCTCTTTGTTGTATATTAAATACTGGATATTTACAAGTCCTTTGGTTTTAAGTGCTAACGCTAGTTTTCTTGAATGTTCAATTACAACCTCGATAAGGTCGTCGGTAATGTGCGTTGCCGGGTAAACAGCGATACTGTCCCCCGAGTGAATTCCTGTTCTCTCGATATGCTCCATAATGCCCGGAATTAAGATGTCCTCACCGTCACAAATGGCGTCAACTTCAATCTCAAGACCCATTAGGTACTTGTCTACTAAAACAGGGTTTTCAAGCTTGTGAAGTAAAATTATATCCATATATTCGATGATATCTTCATCATTAAATGCTATGATCATATTCTGTCCGCCAAGAACATACGATGGGCGAAGAAGTACAGGGTAGCCGATTTTATTTGCGATTACAAGCGCCTCTTCTTTAGTCATAACAGTAAAGCCTTCAGGACGTTTTATCTCTAGTTTTTCTAAAAGCTCGTCAAAACGTTCTCTGTCCTCAGCTGCGTCAATGCTATCAGCCGGTGTGCCTAGAATGTTTATGTTGTTTTCAGATAGGAAGTTTGTAAGCTTTATAGCGGTTTGTCCGCCAAAGGCTACTACTACTCCGTATGGTTTTTCTGTCTGGATTATGCTCATAACATCTTCTTTTGATAGCGGGTCGAAGTAAAGTCTGTCCGCTGTGTCAAAGTCGGTGGAAACAGTTTCGGGGTTGTTGTTTACAATAATAACTTCATACCCTGCCTCTTTTAACGCCCAAACGCAGTGAACAGCAGAGTAGTCAAACTCAATGCCTTGCCCGATACGAATAGGACCTGAGCCGAATACTATAACACGTTTTTTGTCTGTTGGGTGTGCCTCGATAAACTCTGCCGCCTCGTTCTCCTCATCAAAGGTTGAGTAGAAGTATGGTGTTTCAGCGGAAAATTCTCCGGCGCAGGTGTCTACCATTTTGTAAGACGCATAGCGTTTATTTTTAATCTTTTGGTTACTGATTTTCTCAATAACACTATCAAGATAGCCAGCGTGCTTAGCTTTTAGATAAAGTTCATCGGAAAGCTCGTCGCTTGCCAAACTGCGTTCTAGTGAAACTAGGTTATATAGTTTGTAGATAAACCATTTATCTATCATTGTGATGTTGTGGATAGTGTCTACCCTGATATCCCTTTTAAGAGCTTCAAAGACAACAAAAAGACGTTCGTCATCACAATCATAAAGTTTAGCCTCAACCTCTTTGTCTGTAAGGGTGGCTAAAGTGGGGAGATTTAAGGTGTTTAGCGATATTTCAGCACCACGAACAGCTTTCATAATAGCCTGCTCGAAAGAAGTGCCGATAGCCATAACTTCACCGGTGGCTTTCATCTGTGTGCCAAGTGTTCTTTTAGCATAAACAAATTTATCAAAAGGCCATTTTGGGAATTTTACAACAAGATAGTCAATGCAAGGCTCGTTACAAGCATAGGTAGAGCCGGTTACAACGTTTAAAATCTCGTCTAGGGTGTAGCCGATTGCGATTTTGGTGGCAACTTTAGCGATAGGGTAGCCGGTAGCTTTTGAGGCTAGGGCAGAGGAGCGAGATACACGAGGGTTTACCTCGATTACAGCGTATTCAAAACTTGTAGGGTGTAGAGCAAACTGAACGTTACAGCCACCCTCAACGCCTAAAGTGTTTACAATTTTAAGGGCAGAAGAGCGGAGCATTTGAAATTCTTTATCGGATAATGTAACACAAGGTGCTACAACTATTGAGTCGCCAGTATGAACGCCAACAGGGTCGACGTTTTCCATACTACAAATGGTGATACAGTTGCCTTTGCTATCCCGCATAACTTCAAATTCAATCTCTTTCCAGCCGGAGATACATTTTTCAACAAGGATTTGAGTGATAGGGGAAAGACGAAGTCCGTTTTCTGCAATTTCACGCATTTCAGTTTCGTTGTAACAGATACCACCGCCAGTACCGCCTAGGGTAAATGCCGGGCGGATAATTACAGGATAGCCGATTTCTTTAACAAACTCAATGCCTGCCTCAAGGTCGGTTACTACTTTAGAGGGAATACAAGGCTCTGAAATTTCTTCCATAGTGTCTTTAAACATCTGTCTATCCTCAGCCTTATCAATGGTTAGAGGGTTAGCACCGAGAAGTGTTACGTTATGCTCTGCTAAAAAGCCGTCCTTTGCAAGTTGCATTGAAAGGGTAAGACCAGTCTGTCCGCCAAGGGTAGAAAGTAGGCTGTCCGGTTTTTCTTTTACTATAATTCTCTTTATAATTTCAAGGGTTAAAGGCTCAATGTATATCTTGTCCGCCATAGCATTATCAGTCATAATAGTTGCCGGATTTGAGTTTACAAGCACAACTTCAATGCCCTCTTCTTTTAAAGCACGACAAGCCTGCGCGCCTGCATAGTCAAACTCCGCTGCTTGACCTATTACAATAGGACCTGAGCCTATTACCATTACTTTTTTAAGGTTAGTATTTTTTGGCATATTAATCTTCCTTTCTTATTTTAACAACTGCATAAAGTCATCATAAATGAAGTTTGCGTCAAGTGAGCCAGCTCCACCTTCAGGGCAAAACTGCACTGATATTGCGGGGAAGTCATACGCTAGCCCTTCATTTGTGTTGTCATTTGCGTTTATATAAGTGGTTGTAGCATTAGGTGTACTGCCCTCTACAACATAGTAATCGTGATTTTGTGCGGTTTGATAGATACTACCCTCTTTAAGGGATTTAATAGGCACACTCTCGCCACGATGTCCGAATAAAAGCTCGCTTACAGTTCCACCTTGTGAAAGTGCTAAAAGCTGATGTCCTAAATTTAAAGCTAAAATTGGCTTGCCAGAGGTTGCCAAGATTTTAATCTGCTCTATAATTTCGGGGTTGTCGTTTGGATTAGATGGACCATTGCTAAGCACAATTCCGTCTATCTTCATATTAAGAACATCGGTAGCCTTTGTGTTGTATGGTACTTTTATAACGTTAATGCCACGAGAGGTAAGCTCTTTTATAACACCATTTTTAACACCAAAGTCATAAACTGCAACAGTTTTTAAAGGCTTATCAGAAGAGATGTTTTTAATTTCACTGCAGGAAACAGATTTTATAGCATCAGTCGTCTTGTGGCTTTTGATTTTCTCAATAAATTCATCAAGGTTAGAAGGCATACTGTCGGTTATACCGCCGAGCATTCTACCGTGGTTTCTAATGACTTTTGTAAGCGCTCTAGTGTCAATCCCTGAAACGCCTACTATATTTTGTTGCATTAAAAAAGTGTCTATAAAGCCTTCATTTCTAAAGTTTGAAGGTTCCTGACACCAATTACGTACTATATAACCGTTTAAATAAGATTTATCACTCTCAAAATCAGAGGGAATTATACCGTAGTTTCCAATAAGTGGAAATGTTTGAACAATAATTTGACCAAAATTGCCGGGGTCTGTTAAAGTTTCAAGGTAGCCTGTCATCGATGTTGTAAAAACAACTTCGCCAAACATCTCTTTGCAAACACCAAAGTTTTCACCTTCAAAGATTTTGCCATTTTCTAAAATTAGATACATTTTTTTACTCACTTTAAAACATCCTTCCGTAGTTATTACTACATTTTTCTTCACCGTATTTCATTGTATATTAAACCATAAAATCACAAAAAAATCAATATGTTTCTTTGAAAAAAATAAAAAATTTTTAAAAAAGATTTTCACAAGAAAAGAATTTATAAAGAATAGCTCTTTTAAGAAATGAATTTTTAGAGAAAAGACCTTGCAATTAAAAGAGTTTTTCAAGAGAAAAACTAAATAAAAAGTGAAAAGTTTTTTAAGAAATGAATTTTTTAAGAGAAGAGCTTGCATTGAAAAACTTTTTTCAAGAGAAGAGCTTTCAAGGAATAGAGTTTTCAATAAAAGGATTTTCTAAGAGAAGAGTTCAAGAAAAAGTATTTCTAAGAAAATAATTTTCTAAGAAAAGAGTTCATAAATAAATGAATTGTCAATGTAAAGAATTTTTATTCCATTTTTAATAATATTAGCTTTTTGTGGCATACTATACTTATTATATTAATATGTAATTTTAGAATTGATATAATAAGTATTAATGTTTATTATTTAGAAAGTGGGTGCAAGACAAATGACGATACCTTTTAATGAAGATAATAGTATAAATGAAAACAAAAGAGAAGAGGGAAACCAATGCACTAATAAAAATGAAAACGAAAAAATAAATGAAAGTATCAATAACAATGAATATGAAAGA
>JAVVYT010000102.1:0-5773 GCA_036650995.1 Clostridia bacterium
AGAGAAAGAAAACTCTGTTGATGTTGTAATACTCGGCGATAGTGAGAGTTATTGCACATTTTCACCTATATTATTATGGAAAGAATATGGGTATACTTCCTATGTTTTAGGAACAGCCGCACAGCCACTTTTTGATTCATATGAATTTTTAAAAATCGCTTTGAAAAACCAAAAACCTAAAATGGTTGTACTAGAAACTGATGCTATATATGTATCGGGCGGAATAAAAAGAGATGTTATCGGTGCTTTTAATAGGTCGCTTACAGCATTTGTTCCTTTTTTTGAACATCACGATAGATGGAAAAATCTAAGCCCTAAGGATTTAACAAAGATACCTAAATACACCTACGTTAATGAACTAAAGGGATTTAATTATCGTACTAGAATTATGCCTTGGAAAGGTGACAACTATATGAAAGCCACCACAAAAGAGCGTGCAATTCCTGCGATGCCTAGATTTTATATTGAAAAGATAAAAGCATTATGTGACGAGGAGGGTATTAAACTTGTATTAGTTTCAGTACCAACGCCTCATAACTGGAACTACGAAAAGCACAATGCGATTACAAGGTTTTCAAGAGAAAAAGGAATTGATTTTCTTGATTTAAACTTCAAAATTGAAGAACTTCAGATTGATTGGAACGTTGATTCCTATGATGCCGGCGACCATTTGAATTACAATGGTGCAAAAAAAGTAAATACTTATATAGGGCAATTTTTTAAAGATAATTATGATTTAGTGGACCATAGGAATGACGAATACTACTCTGATTGGTACAGATGTGAACAGGTTTACGATGAAATAATTGCTAGTGGAAAAGGCAAGTAGAATTAATTTTATAGTTTAAAACATTTTATATAGCAATTAATAAGTAGAATAAATTTTTAAAAAAGCATTTACAAACGACTTTTTGTGTGATATAATCAAAACAATAGAATAAAAACCGTTGATGTGGAGATAAAAATATATATGCGCATACAGAGAATGAAGGTAGCTGAGAACTTCATAACACACAGTATATTAAATGGACCACTAAGGGCATAGTAAACGGCAAGTAATTGCTTATTACTCTATGACGTTATGACAGCGTTAAAGTCGGAGATTATGTTTGTAATCTGCAAAGGCAATTTTAAGTGATTATTATTGCAAAACAAAGTGGTACCACGAGTTTATCTCGTCTTTGATATTTTTCAAAGGCGAGTTATTTTTTTATTCTATAATATTTATTTAAAGAAGAAATTCTTAGAAAGGGACACAAAATGAAAAAACCAATTCCGTACAAAATCTATCTTGAAGAAAGCGAGATGCCTAAATACTGGCATAATCTTCGTGCAAAAATGAAAGAATTACCAGAGCCTATGTTAAATCCTAAGACTTTAAAACCTTGCACACTTGAAGATTTAACACCGATTTTTTGCACAGAGCTTGCAGAGCAAGAGCTAAACGTTACAGATGAATATATTGAAATTCCTCAGCCAATTCAAGATTTTTATAAAATGTATCGTCCATCTCCACTTGTTCGTGCGTATTGTCTTGAAAAATTATTAGATACTCCTGCCGAAATTTACTATAAATTCGAGGGAACAAATACTTCGGGGTCCCATAAATTAAATTCAGCAGCAGCACAATGCTACTATGCTAAAAAGCAGGGGATAGAGCATCTAACAACAGAAACAGGTGCCGGTCAGTGGGGTACTGCGCTTGCTATGGCGTGTGCATATTATGATGTTGATCTTAAAGTTTATATGGTAAAAGTATCAGCAGAACAAAAACCACAAAGAAGATCTCTTATTGAAACATATGGCGGTGTTGTAATACCATCACCATCAGAAACTACCGAGGTTGGTAAACAAATTTTACGTGAAAACCCTGGAACTGGTGGCTCTCTAGGCTGTGCAATTTCCGAAGCAGTAGAAACTGCTCTTAAAACAGATAGTTGCAAGTATGTTTTAGGTAGTGTTTTAAACCACGTATTAATGCACCAATCAGTAATCGGACTTGAAACTAAGATAGCTTGTGAAAAATATGATATAAAACCGGATATTATAATCGGCTGTGCCGGTGGTGGATCAAACCTAGGCGGTCTTATCTCACCATTTATGGCAGATAGAATAGAAGGTAAAAATAACATTCAGTTCATCGCAATTGAGCCGGCGTCTTGCCCATCACTTTCTCGTGGTGTTTACGCATACGATTTTGGCGACACAGGCAGAATTACTCCTCTTATGAAGATGTATACACTAGGCTCAGGATTTATCCCGGCTCCAAACCACGCAGGCGGACTTCGTTACCACGGTATGAATTCAGTGCTTTCAAAACTATATAATGACGGATATTTAACAGCAAAATCCTACACTCAAAGCCAAGTTTTCGAAACTGCCGTTATGTTTGCAAGATGTGAGGGAACACTTCCGGCTCCTGAATCTGCGCATGCTATTCGTGGTGCTGTTGAAGAGGCTCTTAAATGTAAAGAAACAGGCGAGAAGAAAACCATAGTTTTTGGCCTTACAGGAACAGGATATTTCGATATGACAGCATATAAAAACTATATCGATGGCAAAATGACCGACTATATCCCAACAGAAGAGGACCTTAAAAAAGGAATTGCAACATTGCCAAAATTAGATTAATTATAAAATTCCTAAAATACAACCCTAAAACCATACCGACCTTTTAAGTTAGAGCAATTACTAACAATAAAAGGTCGGTATTTTAATGAAAACAACTCTATTTAAATTTAGTAAATCGTAAACTAGTAAATTTAAGTTTAACTATTGACAATTAGTAAAAAATAGTTTAGAATTATGTAAATCATAAACTATGAGAATGGTTAGGGGTACAAAATGTTTATAGGAAGAAAAAACGAACTTTGCACATTAGACAAGCTCTATAACTCTTTAAAATTTGAATTTGCAGTTATTTACGGACGTCGTCGTGTTGGTAAAACTGCGCTTATCAGCGAGTTTACGAAAGATAAAGATACTATTTTTTTCACATGTGTTGAAACTAATGCAAAGCAAAACCTTGACAACTTTTCAAGATGTATTATGGAATATAAAACTGGAATAACGACTGAAACCTCTTTTTTATCCTTTCAATCTGCGTTAGAATATGTCTTTGAATTAGCAAAAACCAAAAGAATTGTGCTGGTTATCGATGAATATCCGTATGTTGCTCGTGCGTCAAAAAGCCTTGCATCTACACTTCAGCTTTTGATTGATAAAAACAAGGATAACTCCAAGCTTTTTTTAATTCTTTGTGGCTCTTCAATGTCATATATGGAAGATCACGTTTTAGCGTATAAAGCACCGCTCTATGGCAGAAGAACTGCTCAGTTTAAAATAAATCCTTTTGAGTTTTTTGAGGCTTGCAATTATTTTAAAAATTTATCTGATGAGGATAAGGCGGTAGCGTACGGAATTGTTGGGGGTACACCGCAATATCTAATGCAGATTAATGACAAACTATCTATTGAGGAAAACATTAAAAATACTCATCTTAATCCATCCTCCGCTATCTTTGATGAGCCGAACAATCTTTTAAAACAAGAGGTGCGTGAGCCGGCTATTTATAACGCAGTTATTACAGCAATTGCCACAGGCTGTTCTAAAATGAATGAAATATCAAATAAAATAGATGAAGAAACTAGTGTGTGTGCTACCTATATAAAAAATCTGATTACTTTAGGTATTGTAAAAAAAGAATTGCCATACGGCGAAAAATCTAGCCGAAAGACGATTTATTCTATTGAAGATAATATGTTTCGCTTTTGGTATCGCTTTGTGCCACAAAACACTTCGATTATTTCTCGTGGAGCTACTGACTTAGCATATAGCCGAATTGCACCAGAGATTAACGCCTATATGGGTGGTGTGTTTGAAGAAATATGTAAGCAGTATCTTTGGAAACTGCTAATAAGCGGAAAATGCCCTGTGAATTTCAGCAATTTAGGTCGCTTTTGGGGTACAAATCCAAAAACTAAAACTCAAGAAGAAATAGACATTATGGGAACGGATAAAGAATTTGCCCTGTTCGGTGAGTGCAAGTGGACAAATGAAAAGGTTGATCTTAGTGTGCTTTTAAAACTTGAAGAACGTAGTAGTATATTTAGCTATAAGAAAAACTACTTGTACCTTTTCGCTAAAACCGGCTTTACTAAAGGCTGTATAGATAGAGCCACTGAAATGGGTAATGTTATGCTTATTAGGTATTGTGATATTTTAGATTATAAAAATATTTAAAAATTTATGAAAATGAGGTGGTTGTGTGTCTACTGAGGGGTTAGGGGAAGAAAAAAGTAAAGAGAAAGCAAAGCTTCACGTTTCGGAAATTATCGTACTCCCAAATTATGCAAAGCTTAAAGATGAAGTCGAAAAGTTACGCAAAAAGCTTATAAAACTTGTGTTTGAGCGGGATGAACTTTCATATACCATATGTAAAAATATCGAAACAAAGTATCTTTTGATGTTTGGTAGTTTGGAGTATAAAGCGTATGAACTTGAATGTGAAACGTTGCGTTTAAAACGAAAGATGGAGCTTATAAGAGCCAAAAAAAATCGTCAAGAAATGGTTATTATAACGCAAATTGAAAAAACACTTGATGAAGAATTTGCCGATTATAAACAAAAGCAAACAGAGCAGATGGATAAAATGAACGATGCCATAAAACGCAACAAAGGTCATCGACTTTCAGATGAGGAAGACAAGGAATTTAAAAAATGCTACCGCAATATCATAAAAGCACTTCATCCTGATTTGCACCCTGAAAATACTTCCGCACAAACTACACTTCTTGAAAATGCCATAAACGCATACAAGGAAGGGGACTTAGAAACAATAAGAATTATTAGTGAAATGGTTTGTGAAAACAATATCCCGGATAATCATATTGACGCAATGACGCAACTTGTTAATGAAGAAAAGCGTTTAAAAAATCTGCTTATAAATATTAAAGAGGATATTAAAAAAATAAAATCTGAATATCCATATACAGTGAAAGAAATTGTAACCGACCCTAAGCTATCTAAAAAACGCAAGGCTGATCTTTTAGATTTAATAAGTCAGTACAATGAGCTAATTGTAGTGTATACAGCTAGTATTAATGAAATGTTGGAGGTGATTTGATGAGCGATTTAACAAATACGAATACGGGCGGACTAGTTGGTTTTCTGCACGGAAAAAATGGTGAATTAGCTATCCCAAAGCCATTCGAAAAGGAAATATTTCTATTTGAAACGAATGTTGCCGGGACTTCATACGTTGTTAATATCGAAAAATTAGAGCCACTTCTTAATGTCGAGGATAAGCTGAATTTTTTCAGAGAGCCTGATAATAAATTTGATAGTAAAGCAATCGTAATCAAAACAGAAAAAGGGGATAAAATCGGCTATATTCCAAGGGAAGATAATTTAATTTTCGCTCGTCTTATGGATGCAGGCAAACTTCTTTATGGAAGAATTGCCTATAAAGAAAAGCGTGGTAAATTTATAGAATTTTTAATTAAAATTTATCTTCACGAGTAATTTCACTCTTTATTTTCTCGAGGATTTTCTATTTATCTTCAAAAGCAAATCTATTTTTTATCTGTACTAGTAACTTTACACTTTGTCTTCATAAGTAAATATAGTTTTTATCCTTAGTAGTAAATTTGGCTTTATCTTTAGTAGTTAATTTACTATTTATCTGTAAAAGTAAATCTAATCTTTATCTCTAGTAGTAAATTTACTATTTATTTGTACTAGTAATTTTAGTCTAAATAGTATCAAAAAAACC
>JAVVYT010000103.1:0-5725 GCA_036650995.1 Clostridia bacterium
GAGCAGCTGATTTGTAATCAGCAGGTCGAAGGTTCGAGTCCTTTTACCAGCTCCAGTTAAAAGCCTCGTCACTATTTTTGGTGACGAGGCTTTTGCTATCTTTATATTTAATTAAAAAACTTAAAATATAACTTAAAATTGTTTAAACCTTTATATTTTAAAAAAGCAAACTAAAAGCTAACTAAAAGCTAGCTTAGATTATAAGGTCATATCATTATAAAATACTTTGTCTATATCCCCTACTATATTTATATCTATCTTGTTGTCATTTGCCATTTCCATCATAATTTCTATTGCTTTATTATGCGTCATAGTGGCTTTATAACTGCGTTTTTCTCTCAATGCTTGATAGATATCAAGACATCCCATAAGCCTTGAATTTTTGTCTAAATCTACCGCCATTTTACCAAAAGGATAACCAGAGCCATCTAGCTTTTCGTGATGAAGTGATGCCCATTTTGTAATATCTTCAAAACCTCTTATTTTACTTAAAATACTATATGTGTAAAATGCGTGTGTTTTTACATAACTAAATTCACTATCGTTTAGTTTGTCGGGCTTTTCTAAAATATCATTTGAAATGACTAGCTTTCCAACATCATGCACCGCTCCTGCAAGGTACATTTTTTGAATTGTTTCATCATCATATTGGTAAAATTCGGACATTTTAAGGGCTTTTGTAGCAACACCTAATGAATGTGCACTAGTCATTTCGGACTTATAATCTATAATCGTCGCAAACATAGACGCAATATAAAACAGTGTTTCTTTCGGAAATTCTTTTTTAAAATCTGAATGTTCTCTTTTTAACTGCTCGTCTATCCCGTCGCCTTGCATCTTAATTAAATCCGATACTGTAATACTCTCTAAAAATATATCTACTAATTTTGAAGAAAAAGATTTACCTTTGTTTTTTAGTAGAAACTTTTCAATTTCTTTCTCTTTAAAAGGCTCATAAACATCTAAATTTAAAGTAGCATCTACAATATCCGCTAGATGTATTATCTGTGCCATAAGCGGGGTTTCGCTTTCCTTTTTACTAAAAGGTCCTGTGCCATCTGCGTTTTCGTGATGATATAAAATAACACCGGTAGGGTCATAGTAAAACGGTAACCCTTTAATATTTTTCTCACCAATAGTACAATGTATCCCTATCTCGTCTTTATCTGATTTATTAAAAAGCTCCTGGTTATATTTAAGTGAAATATACTCTGTCAGTGCGTTGTCGTGCAAAATTGATAAAGCGGCTAAATCAAATGTTTGCTCTCTGTTTAACGCTAGTTTTTTGCCTATTATAATACTAATATAAGCTACTCTTTTTCCATGATTTGTAGAAGTTCCAAGTAACTCATGCTCAACGCAGTCAATTGCGTATGAAAATGCATAAAGTATATCATTTAGATTAATTTCCAATGTAAATCACCTTTCAATATAATTGTTTATCTTATGTTAAAGATAAATATTAACACAAGTAATAACGTTCCAAGTAATGAAAAAACAATATTGTTTATCTTTCTTTCATCACTACTAATATATAAAAAGGCAAATAAACTGCTTATAACCATAGGTAATATTAGCCCTAAAACTTTTGGCATCATATTACCGGGATTTCCCGAAAAATTTATCTGCACAATAAGTTTATCAGGTAACACTATAAACCCTATAATAACAAGTATTAGCGGTACTAAAAATAATAATATGCCAACAATTAACTTCTTTTCTATCTTCATAATATCCCTTCATATTCCTTATCTTTTTTATCTTTAAATAATAACACCTATAAAATAAAATGTCAATTAATTAACCGCAATTACTAGCTTTATCTTGTAGAAATATTTTTAAACCCTACTTATTTCAAGTTTTGCTATTAATTTTTTTTATTTTTAAAAAATCGCAGTGAAAGTTATTGCAAAAAAATGAAACGACAATCTTCTGTAGAAAATTATCGTTTCTCAATGGCTGGGATGGCAGGATTTGAACCTACGAGTGACGGAGTCAAAGTCCGTTGCCTTACCGCTTGGCTACACCCCAATAAGCGCTTTTATATTATATCAATTATGTTGATAATAGTCAAGAGTAAGTTGGCAATTAATTTAAAAAAATGTTAAAAAAATATTGTACCACGATTTTTATTGAAAAAGTGATACAATATTTATATTAAATAATAGTTTTATCCTAACAATGCAAGTAAGAAACCTGCGGCAACAGACGAGCCAATTACACCAGCAACGTTAGGTCCCATTGCGGACATAAGAAGATGATTAGATGGATCGACACGTTGACCTTCTATCTGCGAAATACGTGCTGCCATAGGTACTGCACTAACTCCGGCAGAGCCGATTAAAGGATTTATCTTACCTTTAGTTACAAAGCATAGTATCTTGCCTAAAAGTAATCCGCCTACTGTACTAAAGACGAAAGCTAAAAGTCCTAGTAATATAATTTTTAGGGTCGACGGAGATAAGAAGTTGGCGGCACTCGCCTTTGCTCCAACAGAAACTCCAAGGAAGATTGTTACTATATTAATAAGTTCATTTGTAGCTGTTTTAGAAAGTCTTTCAGTAACTCCACATTCTTTTAAGAGGTTACCTAGCATAAACATACCGATAAGTGGTGCTACTGCTGGAAGTAACAATACGCAAAGAATAGTTACAACGATAGGGAAAATAATTTTTTCTGTCTTAGATACGTTACGTAACTGAGGCATTTTAACTGCTCTTTCCTTTTTAGTGGTAAGTAGTCGCATTAAAGGTGGCTGAATTAAAGGAATAAGAGCCATATACGAATATGCTGCAACGGCAATTGCGGGTAGCAAATGCGGTGCAAGTTTGGTTGTTAAGAAAATTGCTGTTGGTCCATCAGCTCCACCGATGATACCGATAGCTCCAGCCTCTGCCGGTGTAAAGCCTAAAATTTGTGATAATACAAATGCAAAATAAATACCGAGCTGTGCTGCGGCACCTAAAAGTAAACTAAGAGGGTTTGCAATTAGAGGTCCAAAGTCCGTCATAGCGCCGATACCGAGGAAAATCAGCGACGGATAGATGCCTAACGTAACACCTTGCCCTATATAATATAAAAGTCCTCCAGGCTCTGTACCGATAGGACCTTCCATAATTCCGGTGATAGGAAAGTTTACAAGTAACATACCAAATGCTATTGGTAATAATAGAAGTGGTTCGAATTTTTTTACAATTGCAAGATATATAAGCACTAGAGATATAACTATCATTATTATCTGCTTTATATCAATATTTGCAAATCCCGAGCCATTAACCAAGTTTGTAAATATTTCTGAAATTGGTGGCATTTATTATATCCCCCTATCCGATTACTACTAAAGTATCACCAGTAGACACTGTTGAACCTTTAGTGGCAACTATTTGAAGTATTGTACCATCTACGTGTGCAGGAATATCATTTTCCATTTTCATTGCCTCAAGGATTAAAATAACATCACCTTTTGATACTTTATCTCCAACTTTTTTCTTAACATCAAGGATAGTACCAGGCATTGGGGCTTCTAATACATTACCATTTGCAACGGATGTAGTGGCAGGTGCTGCTACTGTCGGTGTAGCCACTGGAGCTGTTGGTGCTAGTGCCACTGGAGCTACAACATCGGTAACATTTAGGATTTTAGCTTCAGTTTTATCAACTAAAACTTCGTAATTTTTTTGGTTTATTGTAACAATATATTTCATAATTAATTTTCCTCCAATAGTTTAATTGAGCGAAAGGCTAACCTATCAAGTGGGATATTACTTTGATTGCTAACTATTGCCATTATAAGTGCTGCTGTTTTATCGTCTGTATTTTCTAAAATTACAGGTGGTCTTTGGATTTCACTAGGCGCTTTTTCTGGTACAGCATTTTCTACTGTCTTTTTCTCAGGCTCTTTTACAAGTCTTTTTACAACTGCTCCTGTAATTAAAATAATAACTGCAATGAGTATTAAAACGGCAAAAACTATTGCAAAACCTAATAAACTAACTCCTAATAAATCTATAATGCTATTACTCAAATTAATTCACCTCTTTAATAGAATAATTAACTGTATTAGATTTTTGTTCTTCTCTATACTCGAAGAATTTATCTGCAACGGTTGGGAAAAGAATATATGATAATACATCTTCATCACATGTAGCTTTTGCTCCAAGCTCTTTTTTGATTTTCTCAAACTCAGGTGCTAATGTATCAGCAAATCTAGTTGTAATACGTTTTTCATCACCTAAAACATTCTTAATTAATGTAGCATCAATTTCACCAGGTGCTGTTCCGTATTCGCCTTTTAGATACGCTTTAACCTCTTTAGAAACGTTCTTGTATCTTTCGCCGGCAAGCACGTTTGATGCAGCCTGAACGCCAACCATTTGGCTCATAGGGGTAACTAGTGGTGGGTAGCCTAAATCTTTTCTAACTTTTGGTGTTTCAAGTAGCACTTCGTCTAATCTATCAAGTGAATTTTGTGCTTTTAACTGAGCGATAAGATTACTAAGCATTCCGCCTGGAATTTGATATGCAAGTGCATCGGTATTAGTTCCTAAAACAAATGGGTCTAAAGTGCCATCTTTAACAAATTTCTCTTTTAAAGGTTTAAAGAAATCATTGATTTTCTTGAGCTGTTTCATTTCAAGTCCTGTTTCAAAACCTAACTGATTAAGTGCATAAGACATTGATTCAGTAGCAGCCTGTGAAGTACCGCCTGAAAAGCTTGAAATAGCTGTATCAATACAGTCAACTCCAGCCTCAGCAGCTTTTGTTAAAGTAATTGGTGCAAGTCCTGTTGTCGAGTGGGTATGAAGAACTATTGGAACTTTAACATTCTCTTTAAGTGCTTTTACAAGGTCATATGCCTCTAAAGGACCCATAATTCCTGCCATATCTTTAATACAGATAGAGTTTACACCCATTTTTTCTAGGTCTTTACCATTTTTAACAAAAAGGTCTAGGTTGTGAATAGGGCTTGTAGTGTATGCTATTGTACCCTGCGCATGTCCACCTCTTTTTAAGGTTTCGTCTACTGCAACTTCGATATTTCTATAATCGTTTAAAGCATCAAAAATGCGGATAATATCAATACCATTTGAAATGGATTTTTCTACAAATTTACGAACTACATCATCAGGATAATGCTTATATCCTAAAATGTTTTGCCCACGAAGTAGCATCTGAAGCTTGGTGTCTGGTAGCTTTGCTTTTAATTTCCTGAGTCTTTCCCATGGATCTTCATTTAGATATCTAAGACATGAATCAAAAGTAGCTCCTCCCCAGCACTCTACTGAATAGTATCCTGCTTTGTTAATTTCTGAAAGAATTTCTTCGAAATCTTCAAATGACATACGTGTTGCTATGAGTGACTGATTAGCATCTCTTAGCACTGTTTCTGTAAAATTAATTTTTTTCACTGTAAATCCTCCTAATTTATTTATATATAAATATACATTTAACTCCATTATTATTGTACCACAAATACCTATTTAGTCAATCTTTTTTTTATCTAAATATTCATTGTTAATAAAAAATACATGGCTATTTGCTGTATACAATTATTCGTCGACATAAAAAAAACAGCTACAATAAGATATAATGTCAAAATATATCAAAAAGTACCTGTTCTAAATAATCAATCAAAAACCCTCGCCTAAATTTATTCGTCACCAAAATCAGAAATATCCCCCAAAAGAATTCTCACAAAATCATCTGTTTCACATACTTTCTATTT
>JAVVYT010000104.1:0-5547 GCA_036650995.1 Clostridia bacterium
AAAGATACTATTAAAAACACCAAAATAACCGTTATAAATGCCCACACATTAACTACTAGCACCATTCCGGCAGCACTAGCTGCTCCCTTGCCTCCTTTAAAGTTAAAAAAGACTGGAAACATATGCCCTAGTACACAGCAAAGACCTGCTAGCGTTAGCATAATCGGTGAATGTCCGCCTGGAATGAAATATTTTACAATTAAAACAGGGATAACGCATTTTAAGATATCTAAAAGGATAACCATTAAGCCAACGCCTGTTCCAAGTTTTCTGGCTACATTAGTACCTCCTGCGTTTCCACTTCCGTGAGTTCTAATATCCTCTTTAGTAAAAATATAGGTAATAATAATAGAAAAGCTAACACTTCCAAACAAGTATGACATAACTGCCGCTAAAATCCAATAAAAAACTGTCATATTTTGTATACCTCCAAAAATTTTATAAATGAATTAATTTTCTCTAGTCTGAACTTTTATCCCCACGTTCACGAACAATTATCCGAATAGGTGTACCCTCTAAACCAAAGCTATTTCTAATTTGATTTTCTATATATCGTTGATATGAGAAATGAAATAAATCTTTATTATTTACGAAAATTACAAATGTCGGTGGTTTTGTTGATGGCTGTGTAATGTATAAAAGTTTTAAACGTTTACCCTTATCTGACGGAGGCTGAACTTTAGTTACTGCATCAGATAAAATCTCATTTAAAAGACCGGTCGAGATACGCATTGAGTTTTGGTTACTAACAAAATCTATAAGCTCAAATAGTTTATCTACCCTTTGCCCTGTGAGTGCTGAAATGAAAAGTACCGGAGCATAGCTCATAAAAGGCAAATCGTGCTGAACTTCTTTACGCATTTTATCCATTGTTTTACCGTTTTTATCGGTTATATCCCATTTATTTGCAACAACAATGCAACCTTTTCCTGCCTCGTGTGCAAATCCGGCAATCTTAGTATCTTGCTCTGTTACGCCTTCTCTGGCATCTAGCATAATAATAGCTACATCACAACGTTCTACCGCCATTTTCGCTCTTAAAACACTATATTTTTCAATAGTTTCATTTACCTTAGCATGACGACGAATACCGGCTGTATCTATAAAGACAAATTTTCCTTTATCATTTTCAAAATACGAGTCAATAGCATCACGTGTTGTACCAGCTACGTCTGAAACTATAACTCTATTCTCGCCCAAAATATTATTTATAAGGCTTGATTTACCAACGTTTGGTTTACCGATAACAGCAACTTTTATTGCATCTTCATCTTCAATACGATTACTAGAGTCCCCTGCAAGCTCAAAAGCTTTATCGAGTAAATCTCCCGTACCACGGCCATGAACAGAGGAAACTGGCATAGGGTCGCCTAGACCTAAATTATAAAACTCATATATTTCAAGCGGGGTTTGCCCGATATTATCTACTTTATTTACAACGAGAATAATAGGCTTTCCTGATTTTTGAATAAGGGTAGCTACGTCAATATCGGCTGCTGTAACTCCTGCTCCAATTTCGGTTAGCATAATAATTACATCAGCAGTAGCTATTGCAATTTCTGCCTGCATTTTCATTTGTTTTAAAATAGCGTCCTCAGAATTAATTTCAATTCCACCTGTATCAATTAAGATAAATGGCTTATTTAGCCACTCACCCTCGGCGTAAATTCTATCACGAGTAACACCTGGAGTATCCTCTATAATTGAAATTCTTTGACCTATTAGTTTATTAAAAAAAGTACTTTTTCCAACGTTTGGACGTCCTATTATTGCAAAAACTGGTTTTGACATTTTATCTCCTATCGATTTAACTTAGAATTTACTTAGCTAGATTATATATAGTATGAATAAAATCTTCGCCATTGTTTGGAACAGTCGTTATTTTAACATCAAGTGCTTTTTCCACATCAGATACTTTAAGGTCGTCAAGGAATAAATCCTTAGAAAATCTAAGCATAACCTCTGGAATTAGAAGGTCTTTATATAGCTTTTCGCCTTGTAATTGGTCGATTAAATCTTCTCCTGTTATAAGTCCTGCAACATTTACTGTCTGTCCAAAAAAGTTGTTATAAATTTTATATAATTTATACTCTAAATTATGCCACGAAAACGCTAAATAGTCAAGTAACTCTTTAATAAAATCATAACTACTTACCGAAGTTGCTAGAGTTAAAGAAATTTTGCCACTAGGAGCTGTTATATCACCTATTGCTGCATAAAATTCTTTTTTAAACATAGCGATAAGTCCAACACCGTTTTCAAGCTGTTCAAACTCGTCATAATACTCATATGGTGGAATGGCTCTCTTTGCTTTTATATACAGCTCGTCCGCCGCATAACAAAATCCTACGTCGTGTTTTTTTATACATTTATTATTAAAATTCTCGGTAAAATCAATAATTGCATTTGCGTTTTGCTCAGTTATCGTTTCAACTTTTGCAAGATTTTCTCTAAATTTTGTAATTCCGACTGGAACGACACTTACGCTCGTTAGGTAAGGATAGAATTTATATAAATCAACAAGGCTTTTCTCGAGATATTTTCCGTCATTTACATTTTGAACTATTACAAGTTGCGCCCGCATATTTATTTTAGCTTTTTTAAATCTTTTAAGGATATTAAGGATATTACCGGCTTTTTTATTATGGAGCATATACTCCCTTAAATCCTTATCGGTAGTATGCACAGAGATATTTAAAGGGCTAACTTTATACGCACAAATTTTATCTATATCATTTTCCGATAGATTAGTGAGTGTTACATAATTTCCAAAAAGAAAAGATAATCTATAATCATCGTCTTTAAAAGATAACGTATCTCTCATTTTAGGTGGTAGCTGGTCTACAAAGCAAAAGATACATTTATTATGACAATTTTTTTCTTTGTCTATAAGATAGGTATCAAAAACTAGGCCTAAATCCTCATCATCAAAATTTTCGATAGTGACACTTCTGTCTGCAAAGTCTAATTTAACATAATCATTTTGCGACTGAAACATTAAATCAAGCACATCTATAAAAGGCACGTCGTTTATAAATAATAAATCTTCGCCTTTTTTAATATTAGCATTATCTGCCAAGGAATTTTTAATTACATCTTTAATAATTGCCATATGTTTTTAGCCTTTCTGAATGAAAAAAAGCCATAGCAAAATGCTACGGCTTAATAATTACGCTTCTTTTTTAATAACTTCTTTACCTTTGTAAAAACCACAATGCTCGCATACTCTATGTGGCATTATAAGCTCATGGCACTGTGCACATTCTGTTAGATTAGGAGTATCAAGTTTCCACGTACTTGAACGTCTTTTATCTCTTCTTTGTTTTGAAACTTTGCTTTTTGGTACAGCCATTTAAGACACCTCCTCTAAACTAGGTATAAAAATATTCATATAAAATCATTAAATAAATAGGTTTCTAGTTGTTTTTATACGTCTGCTCATTATTATATAGAATATTTATAGCTTTGTCAAGAAATACTTTGAATTTTTTTAATAAAGAGTCTTTTTTGTTGACTATTAGTGTAATTATGTGATATAATGCTAATATAATAATGATTTATTTAAATTATAGAATAGGAATGGAAAAACAAATGATTAAAAATTCTTTACTAATCATGAAAAGATATAAAGGACTTCTTTATAATCTTGTATCAAAAGACATTACTATTAAATACAGACGCTCTGTTCTAGGAGTGTTGTGGAGTGTTTTAAATCCACTACTTATGATGGTAGTTATGACAATAGTATTCTCGCAGATGTTTAAAATGAGTAATACAAACCCATATACCGGTGCTGAAATTTCTTTTGCTCTTTATTACCTTACAGCATCACTTATCTGGAACTTTGTATCAGAGGCTACTAACTTATCAATGCAGTCTATTATCTCGGCAGGTCCGCTCATAAAGAAGGTTTATATCCCAAAATACATATTCCCACTTGAAAAATGTATGTTTTCATTTGTAAACCTTATCTTCTCGCTAATTGCCGTTGTATTTGTATTCGCTTTTATGGTTATTACCGGAAAAGCCGAACTGTACTGGTCTATGCTACTCTTCCCCATCCCCTTAATCTATACGTTTATCTTCACTTTTGGAGTTAGCTTAATTTTAGCCACAGCCGCTACTTTTTTACGTGATGTTCTTCACTTATATGGTGTATTTCTTGTTGCGTGGATGTACCTTACCCCTATCTTCTACCCTGCATCGTTATTCCCTGAAAAATTTATGTTTATCTTAAAGCTAAATCCTTTATATCATTATGTTAAATATATAAGAGAGCTTACTTTATATGGGCATGTTCCGGGTCTTACAACTAATTTAATTTGCTTAGGCATAGCCCTTGCATTTCTTGTTATTGGTGTTTTAGTATTTAGATCAAAACAAAATAAATTCGTTTTGAATGTTTAAAGAAATGGAGTATACAAATGGAAGAACAATATATAATTGAAGTAAACAATGTATCTGTCATCTTTAAAATGTCTAAAGAACGTATTGAAAATATCAAAGAATACTTTTTAAAGTTATTCCACGGTGGTATTCAGTACGATAAATTTACAGCGGTAGACAATGTTTCTATTAAAATAAAACCAGGTGAAGTTTTTGGAATTATAGGTCTTAACGGCTCCGGTAAGAGTACCCTTCTTAAAATAATATCAGGTATCTTCAAACCAACTTTGGGCAACGTTGTTATCCATGGTACAATAGCTCCACTAATTGAGCTTGGCGCAGGATTTGATATGGATCTTACCGCAAAAGAAAATATCTATCTTAATGGCTCTGTTTTAGGTTACTCAAGAAAATTTATGGACGAAAAATTTCAAGGAATTGTTGATTTTTCAGAGCTTGCAGACTTTGTTGATGTGCCACTTAAAAACTATTCTTCAGGTATGGTAGCTAGAATAGGCTTTGCTATTGCAACTGTTACTCAGCCGGATATTTTAATAGTTGATGAGATTTTATCGGTTGGTGACTTTTTATTTCAACAAAAATGTGAAGCTCGTATAAAAGAACTTATGGACAAAGGCACTACTATTATTATAGTTTCTCACTCTGTTGAGCAAATCGAAAGACTATGTGACCGAGTTGCATGGCTTGACCATGGCCACCTTATGGATATCGGCAAAACATTAGACGTTACTACAAAATATAGAGCTATCACCTCTTAGCTTTAAAAATAATAAATTTTAAGACAAGGCGTATTTTAATCAATATGCCTTGTCTTTTTCTAGTTGTTATTAAATGTTAAAGACTTTTTTGCTAAATAAGTTTTAAATTTTTTTAGCTGTCAGTATTTAAGGTCTTTTTTAGATATATATTTTTTTAATCGGTTAATTTGAAAAGAATTTTATATACAAATGGAATATTGTAAATCAAGAAATTACCAAATTTAGTTTTAAAACTTTCACATTTATACACTTTGAAAAAAATACCAAGTTTAGTTAAACTTATATATTTCACCTTTAATTTTGCGTTTAGAAAATCAATAAATTCATCGTTTAGATGCTGAGCATTTTTAGTGAATTTTTGTTTGTTTTGTATGTAGATTGA
>JAVVYT010000105.1:0-5535 GCA_036650995.1 Clostridia bacterium
CCGAACAAATCACCACCAATCCAATGAAAACGTCGCAACGTTCGCCCGAATGAATACCGCCATTATCCAGTGAAAATGGAACAACGTTCGCCCGAACAAATCACCACCAATCCAACGAGAGCGGGCGAACACAGTTCGCCCCTACAATCATACCTCTAATAACCAATATTGTTTTTGTGTTTATTATTTGAAGGAATTTTCTAGGATTGAGATGGTGTCTTGTAGGGAGAGTTGTTTTCTATCTAGTGCGTAGTTTCCGCTCATAACGAACATTGCGTTTTCGGCAATGGGTTTAAGGTCGGTTTTAGCAAAGCCAAAATCGCTCATTTTTAGTTTATCAACACCACAATCAACTATCAGTTTTTCTAGAGCTACGATAAAATCTTCAGGCTTTGTAGCATTTACAACTCCTAGTGCTTTTGCCATTGATACAAGTCTTTCAGGACAAACTTTTGCGAACACTTTAAAATACTGAACACTTATCATAATGAGTCCGGCACCATGGGGCATATTATGCTGAAAAGCACCTAAAGAATGCGCTATTGCATGCTCTGAAGTGCAACATGATGTTGACTCGACTAAGCCTGATATAGCACTTGCAAGCGCCATATTTTCACGTGCTACAATATTTGTTCCGTCTTTTACTGCACTTGTTAAATTTTGACCTATTAATTCAATAGATTTAAGGGAATACATTTCGCTAATTGGATTTGCAACACTCGCAATATACCCTTCTGCTGCATGAAACAGAGCATCAAAACCTTGATATGCGGTATAAGTTTTTGGAAGTGTGAGCATTAAGTCACAGTCTACAAACGAGATTGTAGGGTATGTATAATCACAGCCAAAGCCTGGCTTTTCACTTGTTTCTTCGTTTGTAACAACTAGCCATGGGTCGCACTCAGTGCCTGTACCTGCGGTGGTGTTCACAGTAACTATTGGAAGAGGTTTATTTTTAATTTCCATACCTTTTCCAGTTCCGCTCTCGATATAATCCCATAAATCACCGTCATTTGTTGCCATAATAGCAATAGCTTTACTTGCATCTATTGGTGAGCCACCGCCAAGACCTAATACCATATCGCAATTTTCGTTTTTACAAATTGCGGTACCTTCCTCTACATTTTTCTTTGTAGGGTTTGGTTGCACTCCGTCAAAAACTACAAATTCAGTATTATTTTTTGAAAGCAGATCGCAAACTCTATCTAGATAGCCATATTTTTTAACTGATTCACCACATATTACGATTAATGCTTTTTTGCCCGGTAACTTAGTTGTTGCAAGCTCTTCTAAACAACCACTGCCAAAGAAAACTTTTGTTGGAATGTAAAATTTAAAATTCATTTTTTTCTCTCCTTAAATTTTTTTACTTTTTAAAATATTTCTTTTTTTATAGCACAAAAGTACCCATAAAAATCGGTTTCATTTATCGGCATTTTTTTGCTATTAATTAAATACTATTTATTTACAAAAAGTATATTAGTGCGTTATTCTATTGTTAAAATGTCTATGAAGCCTGTAATTTCGAACACTTCAATGATAGTATCGTTGGCATTACGGATAACCATTTTGCCTTGTTTCATCATTATTTTTTGTGCTGATAAAAGTACACGTAACCCTGCTGAGGATATATATTCTAAGTCTGAAAGCTCTAAAATTAATGAGGTTACTCCCTCTAATGATTCTTTTAATGTAGCTTCTAGCTCCGGTGCTGTTGTGGTGTCTAGTCGTCCTGATAAAACAATGGTTAATTTTTCCTGGTCTATAATCTTATTAATTTTCATTTTTATTCCCTCTTATTTTAATATCAAATTTATTTAGTAACTCTTTGTTACGGTCATTTCAAGTCTATTGTTACGCACTCCGATAGATACGTCGTCCGCAAAATTTGCTATAATGGATTTTTCCATTCCGTCCCAATCTAATCTGATTTTATCCTCTGGTGTAGATTCCATATACTGTGAAAGTGACCATACTAATGGATATCCTCCACTTATCGACTGCATTCCACACGCCCATGAGGCATTGTAAAGTGATGTGTTACCATCATACGAAAACGCCTCTAAGACTGCTCCTAGCACTCCTTTAACGCCTTTGTTCGCTGCATTTTTTCCGTCACTACTTACGGACATAAACTGTTCTCTTGCCGTTTCATTTACCTGTGTTTTAGTGCTAACGCAAAGAACGCAACGTGTATCCTCACTCTTTACTTCAAAATCAAGTGTTTCAGTGCTTAAAAGCTCCTTGCACATTGAAAACATCTCCTCTGTGAGAAGTCGCAAGCAACCCCTAACCTTAGGAGCTAGAGCCTCGAGTGCGTCGATTTGAGCTAGTGCCTCGCTCATTCTACATTCTATCATTTTAATTTCTTTCATAGTTTTTCTCCTCTAGATATAATTTATATAGCTTGTGCTTTTTGTTTGGCAAGCGTATCTTTTTTCTTTCTTTTTTTAACTGCTATAATTAGTGGAATATAGGTTATAATCGGTAATATAAATCCTGCATATTCCCACTTAGACTGCACTAGGCAGTTGTAAATTGCGTGATAAATAATTGCGGTAGATAAAAGCGCAAAGGTGCCTGTATAGAATAACTTCTTCTTTTTATGGATAAATGAAATACCTATACCAATAGCTGATGTACAAATACCATGCATAAGTCCTGCGCCAAGTCCTCTAATTAGAGCCAAGAACACGGTTGAACTATCGATACCATTTGTCATAATATACATATTTTCCATAATAGCAAAACCGATACCCACTGCCATAGAAATGGAAATTAACGTTTCTCGCTTATCGGTAAACACAAATGCAAAGAATAGTACCGGCAATGCTTTGATAATTTCTTCGGTAATCGGCGTAATGGTGGTGGTGACATACAGCATCTCGTTATTAAATAGCTGGAGAAAAAAGCCGTTAATGCTCCCGATAAACACACACATAAACATACCGATTAGCATAAATCCTGCCACAATACGGGATTTTTTTTCTAATAGGAATAGCATAAGTGCCATTGGCACTGCGGTACAAACAAATAAAATCAGAATTAAATCGTCCATTTTTTTGCTCCTTTCGCTAGCACCGGAATGATGGCAATATATATAATTGCAATTATGATTGAAACTATAAATCGCACAAGACCCCATTGTAAGTCTGCTGACACAACGTTAATGGCTGAAAATACAGAAAGTAGCAGAGCTAATAAGTTATACCCACGAATGGATTTTAAAATGCCAAAATCTACATCCGGGATAATAAGATGTTTTAAATTATAATAAGATGAAAGTGCAAAGATAAGGCAAAGCACTGCATCTACACACTTTATATCAATTTTCGCAGAGCTTAAAAGCACAGGGATATAGATAGCAAAAATTGCCACTGGTGCTAGAAGAGAAATCACACGATATTTTCTAAATATTTTTTCTCCACCGTCGACAAGTCCGTTCATCTGACCGAAGGAGGCTGAGAAAAGAAATAGAAATCCGCCGACTAGCCCTAGCTTGCCGACATTGAAACCATATGCAATTTGTCCACTAGTAAGCAGAATGACGATATGAAACAGCCACCCTAGCATCATACAGCCAAGACCGCAGATAACTATTTGGGTGAACAGTGGAATTCCCTTTTTAAAAAATTGTACAACTCCGCACGCAAAGGCGATGCTAGAGCTTATTAGCAGAAGTATTTGAACGATCCATGCGAATTCATCCATATAAGCTACTTCCTTTCTTTATTTACATAATTATAAGAATATTGTTTGCAATATATTTCGCTTTCTAACCTATTATAACTTAATTTAGCTAAAAAAGGAAGTCTTGCAGGAATATTTTTTTTATTAGTGTTTGTTAAATATATACTGCTCTATCTGCTCGACAGCTTTTTTTGAAAAAGCGACTGCCTCTACAACAGTTCTAGGCCCTGATACAATATCCCCTGCTGCAAAAATACCGGACATACTAGTCATACCATTTTCATCAACATCAAGTAGCCCTCTCTTGGTTTTTTCAACAGTAGTATCTGAAATTACCGCCCCTTGAGGTCCTTGACCAATGGCTATTATTACGGTGTCTGCCTCGACCTTGACCGGTTTTTCAAATATTTCTTCATATGCAATAGTACCATTGTTTTCTATCGGCTCAACTTCAACGCACTGAATATATTCTTCTGAAATTTTAACAGTTTGTAGCAAATGCCTAAACTGCACGCCCTCGTTTACAGCGTCCTCAATCTCGTGAATATTTCCTGTCATATCCATCTCTCTTCGATTGTTTAAAATGGTAACCCTGCCACCCTTTGGAATGTATCGAGTTGCCATTCTCGCAGCGTCTAGTGCAACATTTCCAGCACCGATTACTACAACTTCTTTTCCTATTTCATAGCTCGACGGGCATTTTAAATAATCAATCGCAAAATGCACGTTTCCTAGTGTTTCCCCTAAAAGTCCTAATCGGTTTGGCTTTGCCGTTCCAACAGCAACAAATATCGCCTCATATCCATCATGCAACATATCATCAAGTACTAACGTTGACCCTACGAAGATATTTGGCTTGAATACCACTCCAAGTTTTTTTAAAATAATTTGATATGTATCTACTATTTCTTTTGGAAGTCTAAAATCCGGAATACCATATCGAAGTACTCCGCCAATTTCTTCCTTTGCGTCCATAAGTGTAACTCGAAAGCCTTTTAAAGATAATAAAATGCTTGCGGTAATCCCTGCTGGTCCTGCACCGATTATCGCAACTTTGTGGTTGTTTTTCTCTATCGGCGGGACTTTGAAATTCTCTAAAAAATCTCTTGAAACCTTTTGTTCTATTTTATAAAATGCTACGCTTTCGCCTTTAATTCCTCGAACACAATTTCCATAGCAATTATTCTCGTGCGGACACACAACAGAGCAAACAGCAGAAAGAGGGTTATTTAGAAAAAGTTTTAATGCTGCGGCGTCTATGTCACCTGCTTCAACAAGCGAGATAATCTCGGGAATTGGCGTTTTTACAGGACAATTATTGGCACATCTTGCGTTTTTGCATTTCAGGCACTGGCTGTATATTTCTTTAAACATATTTTACTTCTCCAAAATGTTAATTGTTGATTATTAAATGTTAAATTATAAAAGGTTAAAGCTCTCCAACTATTATTATAAAAAATAAACCGTGACAACATAATGACAAACAGACAAAAATCTTTTTAATGAGAAATTTGTCTGTTTGTTATTAATTAATATTTAAGTAATTTTATTACTTTTTGAGTTTACATTTAAGAATTGCTTAAAAGATTAGTAGGCATTTGTTTTTTAAAAGTTTTACTTTTAAACAATGCTTTAAAGATTAGTAGTTGCTTGCTATTTAAAAGTTTACTTTTAAACAATGCTTTAAAGATTAGTAGGGTTTTGCTATTTAAAAGTTTACTTTTTAAACAATGCTTTAAAGATTAGTAGTTGCTTGCTATTTAAAAATTTAATCTTAAAATGTTAGCCGACTAGGGTTTCTTTGCGTTTTTTCTTTTTGACTATTGCTAGTGTGCTAAATACACT
>JAVVYT010000106.1:0-4978 GCA_036650995.1 Clostridia bacterium
AAGTCTCCGCTCCAATTCTGCTACCGTGATATTTTCAATTTCACCGGTCTTTTTTATTGTTTAACTTTGCATTTACAAACAATATATTATATATGTTTTATTATCGTTAAGATGTTACAGCCGTCTACATATTCGTATTTGATCTCGTCCATACTTTTTTTAACCATAAAAATACCAAGTCCACCGATTTCACGTTCTTCAGCATTTTTGGAAATATCGGGGTCTGCCTTTTTAATCGGGTCGTATTGGACTCCTTTATCGACAAAAGTAATAGTTACCTGAAGTGGCTCTCCTCCAACTTTAACGCAAATTGTAGCGGGTCCAACTTCGGGATTATAGGCATAATGAGCGATATTAACATAAATTTCTTCAACTGCAATATCGATTTGTATCTGTGCTTTCATAGGGCAATTATGCGCCTCAAGTTCCGTATCCACAAAGGTAATAACTCGCTCTAACTCATCTAGTGTAGCGCCTAAGGTCAATTCTGCCATACTACATTTCCTCCTTTATATTTCCTTTATATTCAATTGCAAGCATTGTAATATCATCAAACTGCGGTGCTTCTCCTACAAACTTATCAATATCTGTTTTAACTACCTTTAGTATCTCCTCTGGTGAGCAATTTATATTCAAATTTAAAATATTTTGTAGTCTATCTTCACCATATAGCTTTTCGCTTGCGTTTGTAGCCTCGGTAACACCGTCTGTATAAAGGTAGAGACTATCCCCTACGTTTAGCTGCATTTCGTTTTGTTTATACTTAATGCCTTCCATTCCTGCAAGGACAAAACCTGGTCTTGATTTTAGATATTCATATTCACCATTTTGTCTTTTAATAAGTGGTGGGTTATGACCTGCATTAACATAGATAAATTTACCTGTTGTAATTTCCAAAATGCCCATCCAACCGGTAACAAACATTCCCTCTTTATTATTTTCACAAAGTTGCTCATTTGTATTTGTAAAAATCTCAGCTGCTGATTTTTTATTTTGAGTATGGTTTTTAATCAGTGTTTTAGCAATAACCATAAAGAGTGCTGCCGGCACACCTTTACCAGAAACGTCGGCAATTACAATTGCTAAGTGGTCGTCGTCAATTAAGAAGAAGTCATAAAAATCTCCGCCCACTTCTTTTGCCGGCTGCATTGTTGCAAAGATGTCAAACTCTGGTCTACCCGGGAAGGCAGGGAAAATACTAGGTAACATATCCGCTTGAATTTGCGTTGCTACATTAAGCTCTGCGCCAATTCGCTCTTTTTCGGCTGTTATCTTAGTTAAATTATTTATATATTCGTTAATATCAATTTCCATTTTGTAAATAGATTTCGATAGCAGTTCAATCTCGTCACCGGTTTTTATCTTATTTAAAATTTTAGATATCTTAGTATCTTTTTCTATAAATAATTTGGTTTCACTCGTCATCGTATCAATCGGTACAATAACGGTTATTCTAAGATACAATAGATATATTAAAATGAAAACTAAGATAATAACTGAGGTTATAATAATAACATAAAGCAGATAATCATTTAAAGTAGCTTTTAATGTAGACATCATAACTTCGACACCGGCTATCGCTACAATTTCCTTTTTGGAGTTATAAATTGGCACAATAGCGGAAGTGTTATATCCAAATTGGCTTTTAGAATAGAAGTAATTTTTAGATCTCTTGCCTGTTTCCAAAATTTCGTGCGCATCTTCTCTAAATTCTGGATTGATTTTGCCTTTATCTCCTAATTTATAACTTTCATACTCATCGTTTTCATTATCTGCATCTAAAACGTATGTAAGTTCGGTATCCTCAAGCTTTGCAACGTATATATAATTTACGTGCATACTATCATGCAAGGCATTTAGCTTTGCTAATGTGGTATTATATTCATCGTCTATTGTGTTTGTCTTAAGGTATCGCTCGATGCTATCTCCGTTAATATAGGAAGATACAACTCCAGCTATATCGTATGCTCTATCATTATAGAAAGTTTCGATTACACCTTTATACTTTATATAACCAATAGTACAGCTTGACGCACTAATTAAAACGCCAAGAAGAACAAAGCCAATAATTAGCTTATGGGATAGTTTGCTCAGTTTTCTCTTTTTCATATTAGGATATCTCCTTATTTTCAAGTATTTTATAAAACATTGAAGCATCACATTCACAGTGGACTTTATGGCAAAACGGACATTTTAAAGTAGTATTATCTTTCCAAGGTTTTAAAATATCACATCTATATTTATAATTTTGTCTTGTAAGTAATTTTTTTGCGGGAATATAATCATCTTTTTTCCAACACGGTGCTAGAATTATACTACAACCTATATTTTTAAGTTTCCCCTCAAACAGGGCAACAGCATAATCAGACAGGGAATGTTTTCTTTCAACTTCGTCAATTCCTATTGACCTAAAAATACCAATTTTTGAGTGGGATTTAATTAATTCTTTTACACTTTCGTTAAAAATCGTCTTTTCCTTTTTGTACAAATCGTCTTTATTAACATAATAGCAATAAAAATAACCGACTGTTTTTTCTTCTTTGAAGATTAAATAAAATAGCTCTTCGGGTTTATCTATTATACTTTTCAGAAAACTAATTTCATATAAGTCCTCACCAACATATCTATCACAAAGTTTTTTTGCAATTTCTATATTATTAATATCAAGTTTTTCAAATTTATATACTGTCTCCATTCGTCCTCCTTAAAGTAAAATTAGGATACTATTTATTCCAAAAAATCTGCTATATTCGACAGATTTCGCCATATTTTTAATCATTGTAACGCCCATTAATTCGTCTTTATATTCATCTTTTTTAGCAAGTTCTATAAGGTTACTCTCTTTAGCGGAATATCTTATTCCTATACCTATTCTCTCGTTTATGGCAAATGCCCGAACGTCAAACGAGTGGTTTTCTTCGTTGTTAAAAGATATTTTTGTAATTGCTACCATAATTTCTTCAATAGCTAGGCTGATTTTTAAAATTTGTTTTTTAGTAAGAAGGTTTTCTGCACAAAAATCGGTAATCTTCTCACTAGCATCGCAGATGTCTTTATCATTTGATTTTACTGAAAATTCAAGTGTTTTGCCCGACTTATCTAACGTTTCATCAAGCAAAAGTAATTTAGAAATATTCTCTTTTCCCTTAGATAAAAAATGCACAATTGCCAATAAAGCTAAAAATGTCATTAATTCACTGAGTGGCAAAAATAGCCAGAACATTGAATTTAGATAATAAAATAAAACCGCAAACGTTACAGGGAAGATAACTATTCTAAGTGCAATGATAGCGTTTGCCAACCTGATTTTTTTACTGCAATTATAAAAATACGTCATAACACTATTTACAAGTGCTATCGGCACGCTTACAGCAAAGCAAAGCATCGGCACCATAAGTGGCTCACTCACCTTAAAAATAGTGCCTATCGCCCCTGAAAAGACTGTAATTAGAATACCAAAAGCGATTGATAAAATAACTCCCGTTTTAAACTGCATTTTCATTAATATGCGAATTCCGACGTTGTTTTTTTCTGTATCAAAAATCCCGATAATAGGATTAGCCGTTTGCGGAATTCCATTTATAATACAAAGAGATATTTCACTTATGCTATTTACAACAGCAAAAATTGAAACTGCCATTGCCCCGCCATATTTAAGGCAAAGTATATTAAGAAGTAGCACACGAATGGCACTTAAAAGATTATTTAAAGCGTTAGGGCTTCCCATTCTGATTATATATATAACTTCATAATATTTAACGAATGAAAATTTGGCTTTAAAATTACTGTTTTTTGTGGACAGAAATATAAATCCTACAACCATAGCAATAGTTGTGGCAATTACGCTAGCAACTGCCGCTCCCATAAGACCCATATTAAAAACGAACAAAAACAGGTAATCTAGCACAATATTAATTACCATCATAAGTAACATTACAAATGATAGCTGCTTATTTTTCCCTTCTAGTCTAAGATAGCAAAAAGGGACATAAATTAGTAGTTTTGGCAAAGCACCTAGCAAAGTGACCTTGGCATAATCATAAACCATCTGAAAATTTCCACCGGCTCCTGCTAAAAAGTGAGATAACGGTGTTATAAAAATACTCCCTAAAACCATAATTAAAGCCGATAAAACTATCAGCAAAGCAATAGAGGTATTATAATATTTTTGGCTAAGGTTATAATCGCCTTTGCCTATTTTTCGAGAAGAAATAATCGAGCTACCAAACGCTACAAGTGCGCCAATAGTGCATAAAATAAGGTTTATCGGCATACATAGATTAACTGCCGCAAGCCCATCAATCGGGAATTTTTGACCGACTATAATGCTATCGAAAAATACATTTATAGTACCACCAAGGACTGATAGCATTGTTGGCACTTTGTATCTATTAAATGTTTTTTTGATAAGATTGTCATCAGCCTGCATTATTCATCTCCGAATTAATTATATAATTGTAAGAATATCCGTAAATCCGGTAACATCAAATACATCCATAATATCCTCGTTGACATTATGAATTTCCATTTTACCTTGTTTTGACATAACTTTTTGTGATGATAATACCACACGTAACCCTGCTGAAGATATGTATTCTAGTTTGCTAAAATCAAGAACAAGCTCCTTTATGTCGTCGATTGAGGATTTAAGCTCTGCCTCTAAAAGCGGTGCCGTTGTAGTGTCAAGCCTTCCATCAAGTTTTAAGGTCATTTTTTTGTCGTCAATTTGTTTTTGAATAGTCATTAATTTTCCTCCAAATATTTTTTTAATTTTAAAACCCTTTTAAGGTTTTACTAAATAATTTATCTCGCCTTTTATATAAAGTTTCACTATCTGCTTTTTTTGTATTTGCTTTTAACTTTAATAAATTAATATTAAAAGCCATCATTAGTTTGTTTTATTTTTTTATATATTAAGTTTACTTCTAAATGTCAATATTGTCAATATAAAACAATCAAAAACTAAATATATTTCCCT
>JAVVYT010000106.1:4988-5487 GCA_036650995.1 Clostridia bacterium
ACATTTTCTACTACCACTTTCCCCCCACAAAAAACTTTTAATTTATTTCTTTTTTCTTTATGCTATTCATAAATTCTCTGAAATGGGTAGAATTAGTGTTGCCAACTTCAAGTCCTCGCCCAAAAATTCCAAATTTTCCTTGTAGGGGACGCAAAGTCGTCTATTTTGATCCCTAACAATATGCTTATTGATATAATTATCAAAGATATCCTTTGTGTACAAAAGCCTAAACATACCAAAGATATGCTTAGGCTTTTTATTGTATTTCACAAGCTGTTTTCTGCCATCTTGTAAATAATATCCATTCTTTTATCAACTAAATTTTAAGCCGTTTCTCAAAATTATCATTAATAATTCTCCTCACCGCAACTTTATTTCAATATAAACAAAAGCCTTGAAAAACGCTTTAAGCTCTATTATTCTGACACCACAACAGATCAAATTGTTTAGGATTTAATTTAATCTACGCCAAGTGCCTTAAATATAGCTTCCTGTGGAG
>JAVVYT010000107.1:0-5476 GCA_036650995.1 Clostridia bacterium
AATACATTTTCAAGTTAGTTCACAAAACACTTCAGTTTGTGAGTACACCTTCAATATTGATTTAACTACTAGTTTGCGACTGCATTTTGTAATAGTATTAAAAGAAATTCAGTTTGTGATTGTGTTTTCAAAATAGTTTTAGGGTTAAAATTTAAAAATAATTAGTTGATAAAAACAGAGGATAAAAGAAACTTTACTAAATCGGAATATCTTTAACATTACTAGGTTTGCGATTGGTTTTTTATTTGGTTTACGATTGAAAACAAATATACTTTGGCTAAGAAAGGGAAGAGGAATGGTTACTAAATTAAGCAGCATAGGACTTTTTGGTCTAAGCGGATATATTGTAGATGTTGAGGTAGATATTACCTCTGGTATGCCAAGCTTTGATATAGTAGGACTTCCCGATGCGGCGGTTAAAGAATCAAAAGATAGAGTAAGAGCCGCAATAAAAAACTGTGGATATAGTCTACCGATTAGGAAAATACTTGTAAACTTAGCACCGGCAGATATTAAAAAAGAAGGAGCGGTTTTTGATGTGCCTATTTTACTAGGTGTTTTAAAGGCATCTCTTCTTGAAACTTTAAATTTTAAAGACTGTATATTTTGTGGAGAATTATCGCTTACAGGTAAGGTTAGAGCGGTGCGAGGGGTTTTGCCTACCGCAATTACTGCAATGGAATCAGGCTTTAAAAAAATATTTGTGCCATACGAAAACGCAAACGAGGCGGCAATTGTTGAAGGAATTGAAGTTTATCCTATAAGACATATAAACGATATAATACTCCACCTTAAAAACGAAGTGCCAATCCCTGTACATATTAGAAACGAAGAAAAAATTGAAGAGGAAAAATATAAAAGTACTCTTGATTTTATCGATGTTTGTGGGCAAGATTTTGCAAAAAGAGCAATTGAAATTGCCGCAGCCGGTGGACATAATATTTTATTTGTCGGCTCACCAGGCTCCGGAAAAAGTATGATAGCTAAAAGAATACCTACAATACTTCCCGATATGACAGTAAGCGAACAGATAGAAACGACCAAAATACATAGTATAGCAGGAACATTAGACAACACCGAGGGACTAATATCCGAGCGACCTTTTAGATCACCGCATCATACAATATCAAGAATTGGCTTAGCCGGAGGCGGACGAGTGGCAAGCCCGGGAGAGTTGTCGCTTGCTCATAATGGCGTGTTATTTTTAGACGAATTGGCGGAATTTCCAAAAAATATATTAGAGGTTTTGCGTCAGCCATTAGAAGACGGAACGGTTACTATTGCAAGAGCTACCGGAACGATTACTTTTCCTTGTGAAATAATGCTCGTAGGTGCTATGAACCCTTGTAGATGTGGGTATCACGGGCATCCGACTAAAGAATGTACCTGTTCAGCAAATTCTGTTCGGGAGTATTCTTCTAAAATATCAGGTCCGTTATTAGATAGATTTGATTTGCAGATATCCGTGCCACCTGTGCTGTATGAAGAGCTTAGAGGTAAAGGAAATTCCTCTTCAAAGGAGATAAAAGAGAGGGTACAAAGAGCGAGAGCAATTCAGCAAAAACGTTTTGAAGATAAGCCGTTTAAGTGTAATGCGAGAATGGATTCACAGACGAGTAAAAAGCATTGTATGATCACAAACATTGGTGAAGAGTTTTTAAAAGATGCTTTCGATAGATTTCAGATGACAGCACGTGCATATGAAAAGGTGCTTAGAATAGCCAGAACGATAGCCGACCTTGACGGTGCTGAAAATATTCAGGTGTTCCATTTAGCCGAGGCGGTGCAGTATAGAGATTTAGATAAAGGGCTTAATAAAAAGAATTCATTTTGATATAAAAAAAGGAAAGAGGAAAAAATATGGCATTCAGAGATAGAAATTTACCAACATATTCATTAGCGGAAGAGCTAATATCAGCAATATCACACGGAGTAGGAGCTTTGTTATCAATAGCAGGACTCGTTGTCGGAGTAGTCTTTGCGGTAATGTCCGAAGACGTTTATGCAGTTGTTAGTATGGCAATTTTCGGTGGTACTTTAGTGCTACTGTACACAATGTCGACTATCTATCACGCACTCAAAAAAAATAACGCAAAAAGAGTTTTTCAGGTAATCGACCACTGCTCAATATTCCTATTAATAGCCGGCACTTATACACCGTTTACTTTAGTTGCAATTCGAAACACCGCATGGGGTTGGCCTTTGTTTGGAATAGTGTGGGCAGCCGCTATTGTGGGAATTGTTTTAAATGCAATTTCTATTGAAAAGTTTAAGAAGTTTTCAATGATTTGTTATATCGCAATGGGCTGGGTTATAGTTTTTGCTATTATGCCACTTTACCATTCAATGCAGCTAGGCGGAATAATTCTTGTTTTAACCGGCGGTATTTTCTATACTGTGGGCGCTGTGCTTTATGGCCTTGGCAAGAAGAAAAAGTATATGCATTCATTGTGGCATTTCTTTGTGTTAGTTGGAAGTTTAACGCATTATTTTGCAATTTTATTTTATGTAATAATAAAATAGCTGTAAAAGCTTTTGAAAATAGGGAAGTGAGAGTATTTTAAAACTTGATGCCAGCGAGGCAATTCTTTTTACAGATTACTATTCAAGGCTTTATTTTAGCGATTTTAAATCGTCGGACGGATACTTTTTAATTACTCCAAAAGAAAAATACCTTTTGGTGGATTTTAGGTATTTCGAGGCGGCAAAAAAACTTACAAATGGCGTCATACCAGTCTTAACGGATGGTAAACCATACAAGATAATAAAAGAGCTTTTGCAAAAAAACAATATAAAAAGAGTAGGACTTAATAAAAAAGAGCTTACGTTATATGGTTATGACAAGATTACAACAGCACTTTTAGGATATGATTTTTACGATGTTACTACCGATGTTGAAAATGAAAAGATAGTAAAAACAGCTAAGGAAATAGCGTGCATTAAAACAGCACAAAGTATTACAGATAGAGCTTTTGAGCATATTTTAAGCTATATAAAACCGGGCGTTTGTGAAACTGATATTGTGGCAGAACTTGAGTATTTTATGAAAAAAAATAAAAGCACAGCGCTAGCTTTTGATACAATTGCGCTTACAGGAGCTAAAACCGCAATGTGTCACGGAATTCCAGACGATACAAAAATCCAAAATCATTCGTTTTTTCTACTCGACTTTGGAGCGGTGTTTGGTAATTATTGTAGCGATATGACAAGAACTGTTGCGGTGGGCAGTATTACAAGCGAGATGAAAAGAGTTTACGATATTGTGCTAGAGGCAAATAATCTTTGCGAAAAAGCAATAAAAGCAGGAGTGCTAGGCTCTGATATTGACGGGATAGCACGAGATTTTATTTCAAAAAGTGGGTATGAAGGAAAATTTGGTCATTCGTTAGGGCATGGTTTAGGAATGAGATGTCACGAGCTACCAAACTTTTCGCCAAACTATAAAAAACACATACCAAAAGACAGCGTTTTATCAGTAGAGCCGGGGATATATTTAGAGGGTGAATTTGGCGTTAGAATTGAGGATTTAGTAGTTGTTACAGAGAGTGGAATTGAAAACCTCACAAAAACTCCAAAACAATTGATAATTTTATAAAATACTATTGAAAAAAGCTGTAAATAATGTTAATATAAGTTAACAAGAGAAATAAGGCAAAAGTGGCTTTAGATCCAAAGCTAAATTAGTATTAAAAAAACGGAGGATATTTTATGTTATCAGCAGGAGATTTTCGTAATGGAGTTACATTTGAATCAGAAGGAAATGTGTATTCAATAATAGAATTTCAGCACGTAAAACCAGGAAAAGGTGCGGCATTTGTTCGTACTAAGATTAAAAATGTTATGAACGGTGCGGTAACAGAGCGTACTTTTAACCCTTCAGAGAAGTTTGAGAGTGCATTTATCGAAAGAATAGAAATGCAATACCTATACAATGACAGTGGACTTTATTATTTTATGAACCCTGAAGATTATGAGCAAATTCCAGTAAATGAGTCTGAACTTTCAGATAATTTCAAGTTCGTAAAAGAAAATACAATGGTTAAGATTTTATCCTATAAAGGAAAAGTTTTCGCAGTTGAGCCACCAGTTTTTATGGAGCTTAAAGTTGTTGAAACAGAGCCAGGCTTTAAAGGTGATACCGCCCAAGGTGGTACAAAACCTGCTACATTAGAAACAGGGGCTACCATTAAAGTGCCTTTATTTATCAGTATTGACGATGTAATAAGAATTGATACTCGTACAAGCGAATATATGGAACGTGTGTAAATCACGTATAAAAAAGTAAAGTTTATAGTATACTAAAAAGAGAAAAGCTTTTATAAACGAAATATCTTCCTTAAAAGGAATTTATTAATAAAATTAAATTTGGAGGTAAGTTTTAATGAACATGACAGAGAAAGTATCCTATATTATGGGATTATGTGATGGCCTAGACCTAGACACTACAACAAAAGAGGGCAAAGTGCTTACAGCTATCGTTGATTTACTAGCTGATATGGCTGATGAAGTAACCGAAGCTAAAGACGATATTGCAGAGCTTACCGAGTATTGTGATGCAATTGATGAGTCAGTTGAATCATTAGAGTCAGAAGTTTTCCCTGATGACGATGATGACGATTATGATGACGACGAATTTGATGACGAAGAAATGGTAATTTGCCCTAACTGTGGCGAAGAGCTTTATTTAGAGCCAGAAGATTACGATGAAGAAGAAGTTGTTTGTCCTGAATGTGGCGTTGCATTTGATCTTGAAGACTGCTTTGATGATGAATGTGATTGCGGTTGTGACGATGACGAATGTGACTGCGGTAAGTAATATTAATTTTTATAGGAGCTTATTTTGCACTATTTAATGCCTGACTTACAAGTAAACAAAGTATTTGATATAACTCCCCAGCACCTAGAACTTCTAGGTGTTTCGGGAGTTATATTGGATATTGACGACACTATTATAAAACGTCACGAAAAAACAGCGGATGCAGAAACTGTAAAATGGCTTGAAACTATTAAAACAGCGGGTTTTGAAGTTGTAATCGTTTCAAACAATTTTAAAAAACGTGTAAATAAAATAAGTAGCGAGTTAGGACTAGTATGTTTTAGCTTTGGACTAAAACCGTTCCCGATTGGAATTAGAAAAGCGGTTAAATATATGAAACTACCGGCAAAAAAAATCTGTGTTATCGGCGATCAGATTTTCACCGATGTTTTAGGTGCTAAATTTGTAAAATCTAAAGTTATTCTAGTAGAGCCATTGTCTGAGGCAACTACCTTTTTACTAAAACAAAAACGCAAGATTGAAAACTATATTAAAAAACATTTCTAGTGTTCGACCGATAACCACCCAAGTTTGCGACTGTAAACTAGTTTTGAACACCTATTTTTATATATAGACATTTTACAAATAAAATAGCAATCCATTTTTTAAGAAAATCTATTTTATATGCAAGTCTTAAACAATAAAAATTTATTTTATATA
>JAVVYT010000108.1:0-693 GCA_036650995.1 Clostridia bacterium
ATCATTTGTATTAATTCTATTTAATGGGTCACTAACAACTGAACACCTTAGTAGCCCTTCTAGATACCCTTTACGTACGCCTTTGTTTATAGCAAGGTTTATATTGTCGCCTTCCAAAAAAACGTCCTGGCCTATCTCAACGAACACTATAGCCATACCAGTGTCCTGGCAAAGAGGAATTTTTAATTCCTTAGATACTTCAATGTTTCTTTTGATGGTTTTTAATGCATTTTTTGCATTTATTGCTGTTTCGCTATTATAAGCATTATTAATTGAATTAATTATATCGTCAGGTAAAACATTATTGGCTTTTATGCATAATTCACTAACTACTTTTGTTATAATAGAAGTATTTACTATTCTCATTTTTAATATCTCCTCTATTTTTTTAAAATGTTTCCAGAACAGATGACAAAATCAACATTTGCTAAAATATCTAAAGGTTCTTTGTCAAAAACAACGATATCAGCAATCTTTCCGATTTCTAAAGAGCCTATCTTATCATCAAGTTTGCAAATTTCTGCAGGAATTATTGTAATTGCTTTTAAAGCATTTATATAACTTAATCCTTCTTTCACTGCTAAAGCAGCACATACCGGTAGATATTGGATTGGAACAACTGGATGGTCAGTAATAATAGCGGTTTTAATTTTATTATTAAAAAGCTTAGAAACTGTTTTAAAAGAAAGATTT
>JAVVYT010000108.1:703-5461 GCA_036650995.1 Clostridia bacterium
TTTTAAGTTCAGGTTTACATCTATCACAAAGTGCTGGACCAAATAAAACTGGAATTCCGTTGTTTTTAAGCTCATCTGTAACTAACTGCGAATCTGTACCGTGAATTATAACTAATTTAATATTAAACTCTTTTGCAATTCTAATAGCAGTAAGTATATCATCGGCTCTATGAGCATGTGCATGAACAGGAATATTGTTATTAATAACATTAAGCATAGCTTCATTTTTAGCACAAAAATCTGGCAAATCATAATCTTTATCTGCATCTGCTTTTTCAATATCTTCATTATATCTTTTAGTTTTAAATAATTGTTCTCTAATTAAAGAAGCTGTGGCCATTCTTGTAACCGGAGATAAACTTTTACCATGATATACAGTTTTTGGATTTTCACCAAAAGCAATTTTAATCGCTAATGGCTGTTTAACTATCATTTCTTCAATAGTCTTTCCATACGTTTTTAAAGCAACAATCTGTCCTGCTATGGGATTTGCGCTACCTGGTCCTGAAACAACAGTTGTAATACCGGCAGTTAGAGCCTCATCAAAGCACTTATCGAATGGGTTTATAGCATCAATAGCTCTTAATTGAGGTGTTATGGGATCAGTATCTTCATTTCCATCATCACCTTCAAATCCAATACTATCTTCAAAAATTCCTATATGACAATGCGCATCTATAAAGCCGGGTGTTAAAAATTTTCCTTTTAGGTCAATTTCATCCCCAACAATTTTATAGTTTTCCATTTCACCAATATTTGTAATTAAATTATTGTTTATTTCTATAAATCCATTTTCTATAACATCAATATTTGATAATGCATAAATTTTTGCGTTAATTAACTTCATATTAATTCTCCATCTTAATCTAAAAAATGTAGAATTAATATGACATTCATCATTAAAAATTCTACATAAATTATTTACTTAGTATGTCTTGCTCCTCGTTTAACTTCAGATATTTTTTTTAGAGTAGATATTTTATCGTCGCTATCTTGTTTAAACTTTGACAGCATATCCTCAAAATTTGGTTTTTGAACAATAGGTACAGAAGCTTTTCTAATAGATAAGCTTATTCTTCCCTTTTCGTCTTCACCCAAAATTTTCACTTTTACATTGTCACCAATTTTAATATGGTCATTAATATCCGTAACATAATCAGTAGACACTTCAGAAATATGTACCATACCAGATTTATTATCAGGTATAGAAACGAATACACCAAATTTTGTAATGCCTGTAACTTTACCATCAACTATTTTAGAAATTTCTACTGCCATAAAGTTTTTAAATCCCCCTAAAAATAAATTATAATTATCGACCTGAGATATCTATGTATATTTTTTCGTTTGGAGAGCCATAACCGAGTTTATCTCTAGCATATTTTTCATCCAATTCTTTACTTGGAGCATTTAATAAATCATTAGTTTCTTTAACTTTAACAGAAGTATCTGAAATTTGTTGTGATAATGAATTGTTTTCTTTTTGTAGTTGATTCTTTTTAACGTATCCTATTAGAACCAGTGCAGCTAGAACTATAATTATTGCAAACATAGCTAGCTTTAATACTTTTTCTTTTTCTATTTTGAGCTTCAATTCTAAATCCACCTTTTTTAAATATTTTTGTAAATACTTTACCTATATACATCATAATATTTTTTTTGCAAAAAAGGAAGAGTTTTTTGCAAAAAAAATTTATTTTTTGAAAAAATTTTAATATTTTTCTTAAAAAAGGCTTTAAAAGGACAAAAATCTTAACAAAAGGAAATATAATTAAAGCAAATACAAATCCAAATATTTTTTTAAGCAATAAAATTATAAAGTTAACACTTTTCATTACTATAAATCCAACTGTAAAATAATACACTATTAGTCCTAAAACAATGCCTATTATAATAAAAAACCGTAACTGACCATTATTAATAAAAAAAGCAAAACAAAATGTTAGCACAGATGAAACAAATAAATAAATTATATCCTCAAATATTATCAACATCTTTCCATTATTTATAATGTTCCTAATAATTCTAAAAACATCATAAAATACTCCAAGAAAAGCGCCAAATAATAATGCGTATACAAATTGCCAAAGCTGTATATTTACAGAAAGGTCCATTTTAGCAGCTCCTATTTAAATAGTTTTCCTAAAAATCCACCATTAGATACTTGGCTTTCAATTTCGCTATATGAAGTAGCAATAATATTTCCTTCAACAACTGCATCTCCAGTTTCTATACTAAGCTTATTAATATGTAAATCCTCGCCTTTAATACTCAAAATTCCCATATCAGTAAAAAAAACAACTATTGACTCGTCAAACTTATCCACATCTTCAATTCCTGATATAATAACACTTTTTCTGTTTTCAATTATAATACTATGTGATTTTTTAGCTTTTTTCTCTTCAATATTTTGCATATACATCATTCCTTTCATTTTAATAAAATATATGCAAAATAGATTGACTTTATTCCATTATTTCATACATCAAAGGAGCATCCGCCTTTTGAGCATACTCATTAATATTAACTACTTTAACTTTAATTAATTTTGCACCTAAAGAAAGCTCAATTATATCATTTTCCTTAACGTTATACGATGCTTTTATAACTGAATTATTAACTTTAATTCTACCATTATCGCAGGCTTCATTTGCAATAGTTCTTCTTTTAATAATTCTAGATATTTTCAAAAACTTATCTATTCTCATATTTAAAACCTCTTTTTATTATTTTGCATAGAAAAAGAGCTGCACAAAGCAAAAAACTTTATTGCAGCTCTCTATAACATAATTACTTAGAAATAGCATCCTTAAAACCTTTACCTGCTTTAAATACAGGAAGTTTTGAAGCTGGTATTTGAATTGCTTCATTTGTTCTAGGATTTCTACCTGTTCTAGCACCTCTTGCTCTTACTTCGAAAGTACCAAATCCAACTAATGTAACTTTGTCGCCTGAACTAAGCGCATTCTCTATAGCTGTAATAAATGCATTAACTGCTTTCTCACCATCTTTTTTAGAAAAGCCACCAAGTTCAGCTACTGCTGCTGTTAATTCTGTTTTGTTCATTTTAATATCCTCCTTTTTAATAATTTATACTAATCCATTAGGACTAATAGTCTTTAAGAGTATTTCATAATATCAAATAAAATCATTAAGATTTTTTTAAAAACAATTATAAACACTGTATTTTTTAAAATAATCTCAAGTTAATTTATTTTATACTATAATACGTTATAAATCAAGAGTTTCAGGTGTTTTTTTTTGTAAAATACAATATTTTAAAGTAAAATCTATATAATAAACAAAAACCGCAATGAAAATATATACATTTTTTTAATAATATGCTATAATTACTACAATAAAATTAAGGAGAATAATTAATGAAATTCGGTATAATTATAGCAATGGAAGAAGAAGCACAACCACTTATAAACAAACTAAAGCTAAGAAAAGAGGAAAATTTATATTTTAAACTTTATAAAAACGAAGACATTTTTCTTATAATTAGTGGTATAGGATTGAGCGCAAGTGAGCTTGCGGCAGGATACCTAGCGTTTGTTTTAGAATGTGATGTATTGTATAATATTGGAACATGTGGAACAACAGGCAATATGTTCAATCATAATGAAATAGTAAGTATTGACAAAGTATATAAAAGAGATTTTAACTTGGTGCCAGCTGGTTATATGCAATTTGAAGTTCCAAATGTTGGACAATATATTCAACTTCCGTCAAATAACAACTTTCGAATAGCAAGTTGTTATTCTTCAGATGAATTTATTACTAAAAAAAGCATTGTTCCAGATAATGTGTTAGTAGAAATGGAAGCATATTCAATTGCTTATGTTGCATTTATCAAAAAAATTCCTTGTTACATATATAAAATAGTATCTGATTTTACTAAAGATAATGTAAACGATAATTCACATAAAAATAATGTTGATGCTTCATCAGTAAAATTAGCTGACATTATTTATAAATTTATTAAATAATTTTTTAAACATAAATAATAAAAAAACTGAAAAAATCATTAATATAACAAGAGCAGTAAGCGAATAAATATCAGCACGTGGTATTGCAAACAAAGTTTCAAAGTTTATTAGAACAACAAAAATTCCAAGCATCGCAAAGCAAAGTATTTTTTTCCATTTATCAAGTGGAGAGGCTAAATTTATTAACAACAAGAAAGAAATAAATCCCATTATACTAATTGCGATAAATATACCCTGATTATAAGTTAAAATATTAAACTTCATAGATATTGTAATTATTAAGATATTCAATATAATAATTGCTGAAAATGGAACACAAGTTTTAAAGACTCGAGTTAAAAAACCTGCTTTAACAACGTCTTCATTTTTATCTAAAGCTAAATAGAATGATGGTATTCCAATAAATAACGCCCCTATTAAAGTAAAATGAATTGGCTGAAATGGGTATATAAGCCCAGGTATTAAATAGATTAGAGTAATTGCAATAGTGTATATAGTTTTTGTTAAATAAAGCGATGCGGCTTTTTGCAAATTATTAATTAATTTTCTGCCTTCTGATATTATTTTAGGGAATAGAGATAAATCTGAGGACAAAAGCACAATATTAGCTACTCCTTTAACAGCATCACTACCTGAAGCTACTGCTATACTACAATCAGCTTCTTTTAATGCACAAATATCATTGACACCATCCCCTACCATGGCGACAGTTTTATTATTTCTTTTAAGAGCTAGAATTAGCTCTTTTTTTTGAGTCGGTGTTACT
>JAVVYT010000109.1:0-5396 GCA_036650995.1 Clostridia bacterium
TCGAGTAAAAAAGTACATTACTATGGTAGCAGCGGCTTATCAGGAAGAAAGCAGACAGAAAAGTGAAGCTATCAAATGGGGTATCCGAGAAAGCAGTCGCCACGGACATATAAAGTTAAATCACTCACAGTTTCTTGGCTACGGCAGAGATACAAATGGAAACCTTGTAATCATTGAAGAAGAAGCTAAAATTGTACGGCTTATTTATGATTTGTTTCTGCAAGGTTACGGCTGTCGCAAGATCAAGAAATATCTTGAAGATTACGGTATAAAAACGGTCACTGGTAAAGAGCAATGGAGTACGTCAACCATTGACCGAATCTTGTCCAATGAAAAATATATTGGCCGTAATATTACTCCCAAAACTCATACGCCTGATTTTCTTACAGGTAAACAAGAAGAAAACCAAGGACAAATATATACGATTATTATTGAGAATGCTCACCAAGCGATTATTAGCCAAGAAGTGTTTGAAGCTGTACAGAATTTAAAAGGAAACATTAAGGAGAAAGAGGTAATTATAAATGGAATCTGTTTCTAAAGCAGAAATTTTGCTGTTTTTCAATGGGTTTCACCATAATACTGTTAATATTTCCATAATTTGCACGAATCTGATTGCTTTATTCGCCGCTGCGATATATAATATATACAATATTTATTCGGCAAAGGAACGTTTTAATGGACTATATGACAGCGAAAGAAGCAGCAAAAAAATGGGAAGTCACTCCACGCCGGGTGCAAGTGCTTTGCGCACAGGGTAAGGTACCGGGTGCTGTTCGGTTTGGGGTTACTTGGGCAATACCTAAGGATACTGCGAAGCCTAAAGATGGTCGAAGAAAAAATGTTGACAATCATTAAATGATTGTCGGGCGCATTTCATCTTTTATATATAGGTGAGGTTACTGTAGTAATTTAGTACTGGTTTATATAATGCCTATAGTGACAATTAAAAGTGAGAAACTCTAGCCACTATTGCGACTACTACAAATGAATGAGGTGATAATTTATGTCTAAGCCCAAACGTGGCAATGATGCTATCCCAACGTGGAGTGGCTTTAATTATCAAGGTAAAATAACATTATTATGTTCTTTAATGGAAATTAACAAATTAATCGCTAAAGGTTATAGGCAAGAATTGTTGAATGATTGCTATGTAGAAATTGAAAAAACAGAGGATTTTGTTTTATTTCTACAAGGAAATGTAAAATCATTATATCAAGTAAAAGCTTATCTCTCAAAAGATAAGACATCGTCTTTTATTGAAGCAATGAAAAAGTTAATTGAGCATCGCAGTAGCTTAAACGCCCTTACCGCAGATTGTTACATATGTGCACCACGACCTATTTCTGACTGGAATGATTCAGGTAACACATACAAAAATCAAATTAAACTATTCTCTTATAATACTAGCCCGGTTTATGTTACAGAAGTAGCAGAAAAAATAAAAATTGAGCTAGAAGAAACTTTAAAGTATATGGGCATAGCAAGTCAAATGGTTAATGACATTTATCTTGGATTGTGCAGTTATCTTGACAGTAAAGTAGCTAAAATGCACAATCAAGAAGCAGCCAAAAGAAATTATAATTTATTATTTAAAGAAATGACAGACTTTATATTTACGGCACATACACATTATGTAGTTGAGCAAGAAACAATTCAAAAAGAAAATATATACAATCATATTGTAGGGAACTTTAAAAACGTTATTAATGAATTTTGCAATAATGAATGTGAAAACAAACAAATGGGAACCTGTAAAAAGGATATATACGGATCTTGTGCATTAACCACCAGCTATGATTACTTACTAGAAATAAATATATGGGAATATTGCAAATATCTTAATCCACACATTATTACAGGTTGGGACAGGCAACTAAGTTATGTAGAAAGATTAAGAGAGGAAGATTTCAAAAAGTTACTAGTTCCTATCTTTTATAAGGTTAGCGAAGGTATCCTTAGGACTGATGCTGAAACTATTTACTGTGAAACCGATATATTTGACACAGTAAAAAGTAAGGTCATTCCAACTCTTCTTAATTTTGATTTTGGGCTTAATGATATATCCAAATCTATTAGCGATACATTAAATAGAATTAAGAAAAATAGTTTTTTATGGTCGTCATCTATTACCGGCAGTTCAATTACCGCAGATACTAAAGGTGAAAAATACAATACAGAAGAAGATTCTATACTTTATTTTGATAAAGATAACGAAGAAGATTCTATTACGGATAACGATAATTATATAAAAATAGTGGATAGTCGAGATTTTATCCGTCAAATTGGAGGATTAAAATGATATTAAATCAATTCATCTCTATCATTTCAAGTTTGAATAATGGTAGTGTTATTAATGGTATGAATGATAACGATACCGAAATATTATTAGGAGAACCAAATCTTAAACTGTATCGTACAAGCCATAAGCATTATTTTTTATCAGAATATCAGGACAATTACGATGAAGTAGAAAAAAATATAAAGAACAACCAGGTTATAAGAGAAATTACAGATTTACGGCCAAACAATTCTTATCTAGTCTTGTTTTATAAAATAGAATCGTTCGATGAAGAAGTTTCTAAAAAAATAATAAGGTTGGAAGAAAATGAGTTTTTCTACAAGAAGTACGTATTTTACTATACTGAAGAAGAATATTTAAGCTTTGTAGAATGGTTTAATAAAAGAAAAGAAAAAAGCCTGACAGATATTTTAAAAACTGAAGAATGTTTGCCAGAATCAACAAATTTATATATACAATTTTTACTTCGATTAGTTATAAAAGTTCCATTTTTGAATCTAGAATTTAAAAAAATGGAACTGGATGATTTTGATGATTTACTAAATGCTCAATTAGATGGGATAAGAAAAAATAAGGATGAAGTCTACCAAATCTTTAATAGACTCACAAATGAACTTGAAAAGTACTCCCCAGATAAAATTGCAGAAGCTTTATTTTCTGAAATCATAGGAGGTATTGACGATGAAAATTAAATCAGTTAGTTTTAGCAATTTTAAATACGTTGCTAAAGATAAACAGATAAAGCTGGATTTGCCTAATGCCGAATCGTTGATCATGGGAGGCCCTAATGGATATGGTAAGACAACAGTTTTCGATGCATTAGAATTATTAATATCCGGGCAGATTCGTCACTTTAATTCTGAATTGTTAAATAGAGGAAAGGAAAGCATTTCTGTTTTAGCCAATGATAGCAATAGTGATATTTATGTTGCCGCAGAATTTACATTGAATAATGAGATTATATTAATTGAGCGAAGATTTATTAGTAGTAACGACTTTGCTTCAACGCTAATGATGAATAACGAGCCTATTGATGATTATAAGCTATTTTCAATATTAGGCATTAGCAAAAATTTATTTGAGTTAGGAATATACATTTCCCAAATTGATTCTCTTAATTTTTTGCAACAAAAATATAAGACACGAAAAGAATCAATTACAGGTATACTTGATAGTTCATATATTGAAAGCCGATTTAATGATTTTAAAGCTATACAAGAATCACTTAAAAACAAATTTGAGCAAGAAGAAAAAGAACATAAATCTAAGTTGTCAGAGCTTGATAGTGAACGAGTCAAGATTGGAACTGCACTTAAAGCCCTTAAACTTTCGCAAGAGGATATTCCTTATGTAAAACTTTTCGAAAATAAAAACTATAATTTTGATAAAGAATTTTTTGAACATGAAGAAATTTATGATGTGATTATTTCTCCAGTCAATGACTTAATAGAGTTTAATAAATATAAAAAGGCGTTTTTAATTAAAAAACGTAACATTGCAATTAATGATATAATCGCAATTGATAAGAAAGTCTACGCTGCAGCATTTTTTAGTAAAGAAATTAACGAGTGTATAACCCAAAAGCAAATAATTGATTTATCAAATCAGTTTCTTAAATTAAAGGATTCGTGCCAAAAAAAAGATTTTTATTTTAGTGATAATATCATCAAAGCACTTGAGTTGTCGGAAGAAAGTGTTAGCAAAATTAATGAGCTGTTATTGCAAAAGTCCTCAATAGAAAAAGGAATGACAGAAACTCAGACATCATTAACTAAAATATTAAAACAAAGGACAGAATTTTTGGCGGCTTATAGTACCACGGTTGCAGAAGGTGTTTTGCCGGATAGGATATGTCCTTTATGTGGACGAGAATCTGAAAGTCTAACAGAATTATTTACTGATACAGAATCAATATTAAAATCAAATTTAGGATTAATTGCTACACAACTAACTAATGTTATAAACAATCTGACTAATCTTTTTGAAACGCTTATCATTAAAAAAGTAGATGTATTCTTAACTCAACATCATGCAATTATAGAAAAAAACAACTTATTATCTCCGTTTCTACAGATAGCTACAACCGACTTAAATCAAAAAATAAAAAAAGAAAATATTGCTTTTTTAAATACGCTTGAAAATATTAATTTCAATATTTTTGAAGAAAAATATGCACAAATCATAAATGAATTATCTAAAGGCATAGAGGAAGAAACCGAAGTAATCACTGAAGAGTTGTATGTAAAGCTATTAAGAATCTTAACTGAATATTATTCAGATATTGAACCTTATGATGAACAAATATTAATGAAAAAGAAGTTCTATATTTCAGCTTTGTTTTCCAATTCACTTAATGAAAAATTAAAAATAGCAGAAAACAAATATGCTACACTAGACAGGATAATTAAAAATAAAAAATCCCGATATGATAGTGTTTATGAAAATATTTCTTCGATAGTTAAAAAATATGATTTAGCAAAAAAACAATATCAATCAAGTATTGCTAAAAATATTGCAGTGCCAATGTTTGTTTTTAGCGGTAAAATAATTCAAAATTATCCTCTTGGCTTAGGTATTCTTATTCAGGTAGAGAATAATGCTATAGTTTTCAAAACAGGGAATATAAAATCTGATATATTTAACAATTTAAGTACTGGTCAACTTAATGGTGTTGTAATTTCGTTGCTATTAGCTATAAAAGAAATTTTCACAACGCACAATTCATTAAATACTTTGCTAATTGATGATCCATTACAAACAATAGATGAGATAAGTGCTATTTCGTTAGTTGATTTACTATCAGAGCATTTTGCGGATACGCAGATATTTTTATCTACTCACGAAGATGATAAGCAATTCCTAATAAAGAAAAAGTACGAACAGAGTGGTAATAAATGCAAGGTTATTAATATGCAAGAAGAATATCTAAACCAATAAGTTGAAAATAATATAATAACACATTGAGGATATTTTATATTTATGGATGGGCTTTGACTTTATATTTTATAAAAAGCCTGCATCTATTTTGACCTAATGACACAAAAGTTAAATCACTCCTTGTTTTTAATAGAAGCAAGGAGTGATTTTTGTTATA
>JAVVYT010000110.1:0-1438 GCA_036650995.1 Clostridia bacterium
CTCTAATAATGGGTCTAAACCTACAACTGTTGGATTTGATTTTTCTATGATTTTCTTAATTAATGTTTTCATATAGCTCTCCTTTAATAATTGTATATTTAATTCTTCCGTATGCTTTATAACCATCAAATGGTGAATTTCTAGATTTTGATTGTGATTTATTTATATCGATAGGAAATTCATCTTTTACATCAAATATAATAAGATCTGCAATATTTCCTTCTTTTAAATCTTTATTTTTTAAATCTAGGATTTTTGCGGGGTTTTTTGTAAATTTATTAATAACTTGTGAAAGTGAAAATTTCTGTTTCTTATACAGCTCAGTTATAGCGACTGCAAAAGCCGTTTCAAACCCTATTATTCCATTAGGTGAGTCAGATAAATATTTTTCTTTTTCTTGCTTTGTATGTGGTGCATGATCGGTAGAAATAGCGTCTAATGTGCCATCTCTTAAAGCTTCAATAATTGCTTTTCTATCTTTTTCTGATTTTAAAGGCGGATTCATCTTAGCATTTGTTCCTTTAGTTAAAACTTCTTGTTCAGTTAAAGAAAAATAATGCGGACAGGTTTCGGCGGTAACATTAGCACCTATTTTTTTTGCCATACGAATAAGTTCAACAGTTTCATATGAGCTAACATGTGCAATATGCACTCTAAGATTATAATTTATAGCAATCATAATATCTCTAGCAGCACCTAAGACCTCGCTTAATGGTGAAACACCTTCTACATTTAACGTCTTTGCAATTGTTTCATTGACAGCACCTTTTGCAAAATCTAAATCCTCACAATGTGAAATAATTAGCATATCATTTTCTTTTGCAAGCTCCATAGCATTTTTAGCAATCTGACCATTAGAAATTGGCATTCCATCATCTGAAATTACCTTCGCACCGGCATTTTTCAAACCAACAAAATCTGTTAATTCTTTTCCCTGCATATTAATGGTAGCAGTTGCGACCTGAATGACAGTATTTTTTGCGTTTTTTTTAATAATATCCACTGTGTTTTTATAATGCTCAACCGTATCAACGGCGGGCTTTGTATTACCCATAGCAACAATAGTTCCATAGCCACCATTTACAGCAGCTAATGTACCTGATTTTACATCTTCTTTATCAGTAAAACCTGGTTCTCTTAAATGACAATGCATATCAATTAAAGCTTCTGATACATAAAGTCCAAAGGCATTAATAATTTGATAATGCTCTAGTATTTCGGGCATAATATCATTATAAGAGATACTAGTGATTTTATTATCATTAATTAAAATATTAACGATTTTTTCGTCAAGGTTTTTACAACCGATTATTGCAATATTCAAGTTACACCTACTTTACATTTTTAACTAATTATACTACTTTTCTTGTTTTTTGTCTATGATTTTGATATCATATAAAATTTATGACTAATAATACAAATTTTTAGACCAATTTTC
>JAVVYT010000110.1:1448-5332 GCA_036650995.1 Clostridia bacterium
TAATATTGTTTTTAAGATAAAATATTAGTATATTAATGAAAAAAAATAAAGAAAAGGAATGGTTGCTTATGAAAAACATTGTTTCACATTTTAAGGTACCAGGAACTTACATTTATCATGAACGTTTTGGTTGCGGTCATATAAATGATACTTATGCTGTCTACTTTAAGTACGAAAACACTCATCCAACAAGATATATTCTACAAAGAATAAATGATGAGGTTTTCCCACATCCTGAGCAAGTTATGTCTAATATTGATTTAGTTACTAGCTTTTTACGTGAGAAGGTAATTAAAAATGGTGGTAACCCAGACAGAGAAGCATTAACTATTGTCAAAACCACTGATGATAAGTTATTTTATGTTGACGAAGATAAAAAGTACTGGAGAATGTATATTTTTGTTGATGATGCTATTTCTTATCAAACAGTTGATAAACCAGAGCATTTTTATTGTTCAGGAAAAGCTTTTGGTAAATTCCAAAATTATTTATCTGAATTCGATGCTACAAAGCTATATGTTACTATCGAAAATTTCCACAACACACCTGTTCGCTACGAGAACTTACAAAAAGCTATCAAAGCCGATGTTGTTGGAAGAGTTAAAGATGTAAAAGAAGAGATTGACTTTTGTGTTAATCGATTAGAAGACATCAAATATCTTCAAGGACTTTTAGACGACAAAAAACTCCCACTTAGAGTTACTCACAATGATACTAAGCTTAACAATATTATGATTGATGGTGTTACTGGCGAGGGACTATGTGTTATCGATTTAGATACTGTTATGCCAGGTCTTGCAGGATATGATTTTGGTGACTCCATACGTTTTGGTGCTAACACAGCCGCAGAGGACGAAAAGGATTTATCTAAAGTTTCACTATCGCTTGATTTATTTGAAGTTTTTGCAAAAGGTTATTTATCTGAACTAGCTAGTAGTCTTACTCCTCTTGAAATTGAAACACTACCATTTGCCGCTAAGATTATGACTCTTGAATGTGGTCTTAGATTTTTAACTGATTATATCAGTGGCGATGTATATTTCAAAATTCATAGAGAAAACCACAATCTAGACAGATGCAGAACTCAATTTAAGCTTGTACAAGATATGGAAGCAAAAATGGACGCAATGAACGATATCATAAAAAAAATTATATAGAATGAAAGGTAAGGATTATATCATGACAAAAATGTTAAAAGAAATTCTAGAACAACCAAGCGTACTAGGCAATGTTGAAAAAGCTAACGAGAGCACTTTAAAAGCGCTAGTTAGCGAGCTTAACGAGAGAAAAGTTACCCACGCAACTTTTGCTGCTCGTGGCACTTCTGATCACGCAAGTATTTACGGACAATACGTTTTAGGAAAATTCAAAGGTGTTGTTTCTTCACTTGCACTTCCATCATGTATCACACTATACGATGGAAAATTATCCCTTGAAAACGATTTAGTTTTCGGTGTTTCTCAATCTGGTAAAGCAGCTGATGCTCTTGCTGTTATCGAACAAGGTAATGCTGCCGGTGCTGTTACTGTTGCTATTACAAATGATGAAACATCTCCTCTTGCAAAACAAGCTAAATACCATCTTTTCTGCAACGCAGGTCTTGAAGAGAGTGTTGCTGCTACAAAAACATTCACTTCACAGATGTTTTTACTAGGTCTTGTTGCTGCTTATTGGAGCAATAACAGTGAATTTTTAGCTGCATTAAGAGAAGTACCTCAGTTTGCACAACAAATGCTTGATACTTGTCAAGATGACATTATTTCAAAAGTTCCTAAATTCAGATTTATGAAAGAAGGATTTGTTCTTTCACGTGGATATTCATATGCTGTTGCACTTGAAGCCGCTCTTAAAATTCAAGAAACATGTTATATCAAAATGAAGGGTTATGCAATTTCAGACTTTTATCATGGTCCTCTAGCTCAATTAGATAAAGACGTTCCTGTTATTATCTTTGCAAACAATGGTAAAATTGCAAATGACGTTAAAGAGATTGTTGCTAAGGTTACAGAAATTGGTATCGATCCACTTATCGTTACAAATGATATTGCTCTTTCAGAGAAAAAAGAGAACACAGTATTAATTCCAGACACAGGTTGTGAAGCTACTGAAGCTTTCCTTTATGCAATTTTTGCACAACGTTTTGCTGAATGTTTATCAACTTCTAAAAACCTATGCCCTGATACTCCTCGTCTACTTAAAAAAGTTACAATTACAAAGTAGATAGCATTTTATAAATAAAGTTATAGCGAGTGATTTTATCTAGTTAATATGATAAATTAATTATATTGGAATTTTATTTCATATATAACACTCGCTATTTACGTTATAATAATCAAATAAATTAAAGGAATGGTGATTTTACAATGAAATTTAAAGGAATTGAATTCGAAACAAAAAATATCCCAGTATTAGATAAGACCTTTGTACCTATGCATTTATTTAATAAAGCATTTTTAAAAGATGCTAAAAAACCTATTTCAATAGCTGTTGAAAGAAACGCAGGACTTACTGCTGTTTATGATACTTTTATCCATGGCACAAGCGAATATTTAGAGGCAGACAAGTTTTATATTGAACGTATGGTAAAACTTCTTCTATGGGCTAAAGGCGGCTATAAAGTTACAATATGTGGCGATGAAACTATTGCTGACTACATAAAAGAAACATATAGTGCTACCGGCAAAAGAAACTTCGACTTTGATTTTATGTCAAAAGTTTATGAAATGCCTTTTGAAGTATTTTCATGTGATTACGATAAAAGACCAAAAGAATTTGAAAAAGCTAAACCACTAGGCAGACATCTTGATGGTTGCAGAATTGGTTTTGATGCAGGCGGAAGTGATAGAAAAGTATCTGCTGTTATCGATGGCGAGCCTGTTTTCTCAGAAGAAGTTGAATGGTTCCCTAAAATTACTGCTGACCCTACATATCATTTTAATGGCATCGTTGATGCAATGAAAACAGCTGCTTCACATATGCCAAGAGTAGATGCTATCGGTGTTAGTTCTGCTGGTATTTATATTGATAACCGTGCTATGGTAGCTTCTCTATTTTTAAAAGTTCCTGAAGATCAAATTATTGAAAAATTTAAAGATATATATTTAAATGCTGCTCGTGAAATTGGTGAAAATATTCCAATAGAAGTTGCAAACGATGGTGATGTTACAGCGCTTGCTGGTGCTATGAGTCTTAATGATAATAATATCTTAGGAATAGCAATGGGTACTAGTGAAGCTGTTGGATATGTTGATTGCGACGGAAACGTTACTGGCTGGCTTAACGAATTAGCTTTTGCACCAGTTGATGGACAAGACGATGCAATGGAAGACGAATGGTCACATGATATTGGCTGTGGAGTTAAATATTTTTCACAAGACGGCGTTATCAAACTAGCTCCTAGAGCCGGTATTGAACTTGATGAAAAGCTATCCCCTGCTGATAAATTAAAAGTTGTTCAAAAATGTATGGAAGCTAACGACAACCGTGCTACCGATATTTATACAAGCATTGGTGTTTACTTAGGCCACACAGCAGCTTATTACACAACTATTTATGATATCAAACACATTCTATTATTAGGCCGTGTTACTTCAGGCGAAGGCGGAAACATAATTATAGACACCGCAAAACGTGTACTTAACGAAGATTATCCAGAAGTTGCTAGTAAAATTAATTTACAACTTCCTGATGAAAAGAGTAGACGTGTTGGTCAATCAGTTGCAGCTGCTAGCTTGCCAGAGATTTTATAATAAGACTATGAAAAAAATAATTATTCCATTTTCAAATTCAATAGATACTAACTCTTCTATTGCAAATATAGATAATTTTAAATGGTGTAATAATGATTATAAGCCAGATACAAATGCGTATCTGGCTTATGATAA
>JAVVYT010000111.1:0-5283 GCA_036650995.1 Clostridia bacterium
TATTAAAAATGCGTGAAGATTATTTTCCTCGTAATAAATATGTGGTAAAGAATTTATAAATTCATAAACTTTGTCTGTTTTGTAAAACTCTTTGGCAAATTTTCGTAAAATAGGTGTTCTAATTCCTATGATAGTTTCTTTGTCCACTGTTGGTATGAGCTTTGCGTGAAAATCACGATATTTTAAATCCTGTAAAGCAAATAACTCTTTTTGTATTTTATTCATTAAATAATTACTCCTTTTATTTTAGCTTTTTAAAGATTTTCTCTCATAAATTTTAAAAAATATCTTTACTTTTCCTAAAAAATATACTATAATTATAAGAACAAACGTTCTATAAATATTATGCTTTAAATTGGTGTTTTTAAAGAGAGGATGACAATAGCGAATGAAAAGAATAGTGCTTCATATAGATGCAAACTCAGCTTTTTTATCATGGAGTGCAGTAAAGATATTAAAAGAAACTGGTGAAGATGTGCGTGAAATTCCATCGGTAATAGGCGGAGATGAAAGCAAAAGAAAAGGGATAGTAGTAGCAAAATCAATTCCGTCAAAAAAATATGGCGTATTAACCGGTGAGCCAATTTTCATAGCAAAACAAAAATGTCCACAGCTTAGAGTCATTGCCGGTGATTATAATTTATATTGCGAAATGAGCGATAAAATGGCTGATATAATAAGTGAATACTCCCCAAAAATGCAACGCTATTCAATAGATGAATGTTTTTTAGAATATACAGGGCAAGAGCATATTTTTGGATCTGGAATTAATGTAGCAGATTTAATTCGTAATCGCATCAAAAAAGAGTTAGGATTTACTGTAAATGTGGGAGTAGGAGAGAATAAACTACTTGCAAAAATGGCGTCTGAGCTAGAAAAACCCGATAAAACTCATACAATTTTCAAAAATGATATTCAAAATAAAATGTGGCCATTAGATATATCGGAGCTTTTTATGCTTGGTAGATCGGGTCAGAATTCTTTGCGTAAAATTGGCGTAGATACAATAGGGGATTTAGCTAATCTTGAAAAAAGCCTTTTAATAAATATTTTCGGCAATGCTAAAGGAAATTTAATGTATGAGTATTCCCATGGGATTGATAATTCTGAAGTGAAATTAAATGGGTTAATTCCAATTAAAAGCATTTCTAATGCTACAACGACAGTTAATAATTTAGAGTCATATGAAGAAATTTATAAAATTTTATTAAAGCTGTGTGATGAAGTGGCGTATAGATTAAGAATAAAAAGCTACTCAAGCAGTCTTATTAGTGTTACTATTAAATATGATAATTTTGAGAAAATTTCAAAACAAAAATCTTTATCAGTATCAATATTTTCTTTATACGATATTTTTTGTCAAGCAAAAGAATTAGTGAATTTCTTGTGGAATAAAAATCCCGTTAGAGCTATCGGAGTATGTCTATCAAAATTTACACAGATTGATACTACACAGCAGAATTTTCTTAAATTAGAATATCAAACTAAACAAGAAAAAATAGATGTTGCAGCTGATAAAATGCGGATTAAATACGGCGATAAATTTATTACAAGAGCTGCTATTTTAGATGAAAAACTAACAAGAGTAACGCCATTAAATGGAATAGTAGTAAACTAAAAAACGATATTTTGTTTAATTTAGTAAATATTTTATTTTGAAAAAACATATCGTGATGGGGCATATCCTGTTTGACGTTTAAACACTGTACTAAAATAATTTTGGCTTGAAAACGAGAGAATATTACTTATTTTAGAGATAGGCACTCCGCTTTTAAGTAGAATTAATGATTCTTTGATTTTTTGCTGGTTGACATACTCCATAATACTTGTTTTTGAGTATTTGTGAAAAGTTTTTTTGAGATTACTAGTACTCATATTACAAAGAACTGCAATAGTATTAATATCTAAAGGCTCCGTTATATGGCAACTTATAGTGCGAATAATTAATTGATAATTACTTTCTATTTGTGATTGTTTTTGTGTGCTGTTAATCGAGGCTGTTTTTATAATAGATAGTAAAAATCTTTCAAGGTTATTTGCAACCAGCTGAATTGATATTTCATTTGCGGTATTGCGTAAATTCAAAAAGTATTCATAATTAGGCGAATATGCCTCGTCAATTGAATTAAGCAGAGCGTTTAAAACAAGCTCATTGTCACAATTTAGATAAAAAACTCCGTTTTCTAGAACTAAAAGACCTTCTCCTTTTGCTGTAAAAGACATAATGATTAATTGAGGTGAAGTTTTGTCCTCAGCCCATAATTTATGAAATTCCATTGGTTTGTGAAATATAATTTGCCCTTTAGATAGGGTGTATACTTTATCATTTGCTAAAATCCCGACTTTCCCGTCTAATACATAAACAAACTCCCAAAAATTATGGGCTTCTCCGGAAAAATAATAATCCTGATTGTATTTTGGTTTGAAAAAAGTATAAATTGATTTAACTGTTATTGTTCGAGCAAATTTATGAAAATGACTATTCTCCATTTAATCCTCACAAGCTGTTTTAGTAGCTAAAATTATAAATAAAGTATCTGTTTGTATATTGCTTTAAATTTTTATCTTTTGTATACTAAGTATAACATAAATATTTTAAAATTGATATAATTAATTTTTTTGAAGGAGCATTTATATGAAAGATACTATTAAAATTGGAGTAATTGGACTTGGTTGTAGAGGCTTTTCTCTTCTTGAAAGTATTATGCTACCTATGGAAGATATTGAGGTAGTTGCTGTATGCGACTTGTATATTGATAGAGTTATTAAAGGTGCTAAGGCAATTAAAGATGCTAAAGGCATTGAGCCTATCTGTGCAACAGATTATAAAAAAATTGTAAATATAAAAGAAATTGACGCAATAATAATAGCTACTTCTTGGGAAGATCATATTGCTATCGCTATTGCCGCTATGCGTGCCGGTAAATATGTTGGTATGGAAGTCGGTGGTGCTTATTCTTTAAACGACTGCTGGGAATTAGTATATACTTCAAAAATTACTAAAATGCCTTGTATGCTACTTGAAAATTGCTGTTATGGAAGAACAGAGATGATGAATCTTAATATGGTTAAAAAAGGCTTGTTTGGCGATATTGTTCATTGTGCTGGTGGGTATCAACATGATTTAAGAGAAGAAATATCTTATGGAAAAGAAAATAGACATTATCGTTTGAGAAATTATCTTTCTAGAAATTGTGAAAACTATCCTACCCATGAGCTAGGTCCTATTGCTAAGATATTAAATATAAATCGTGGTAATAGAATGGTGTCGCTAGCTTCTATTGCTTCTAAATCGTGTGGCTTGCATAATTATATACTAGAAAAAAAGGGAACTAATGATATTTTATCAAATGCTGTTTTTGCACAGGGTGACATTGTAACTACAACAATTAAATGCTTAAACGGCGAAACTATCGTTTTAACGTTAGATACAACTTTACCTCGTGCTTACTGTCGTGGACTAAATGTGCGTGGAACAAAAGGGTGTTACGCAGAAGAAACTGATAGTATTTTTATTGATGGCGTGCATAATAAATTTGATTTAGAATGGAAAAAGCAATGGGGCAATGCAGAGCAGTATTATGAAAAATACGATCACCCTCTTTGGAAAGATTATTTAAAATTAGATGTAAAAGGTGGTCATGGTGGAATAGATTGGCTTGTCTTTAGAGCTTTTTTTGAAAGTGCAAAAAATGAAACTCAAACTCCTATTGATGTTTATGATACAGCTTCTTGGATGTGTATCTCTACTCTATCAGAAGATTCCATTGCAAAAGGTGGCGCTTTAGTGTCAATTCCTGATTTTACAAATGGTAAATGGATTGAAAGAGAAGATTTTGTAAAGAGTAAATATTGTCTAAACGAAATAGTAGAGGATTTAGAAGATTAGAAAAATTTATTTCTATCATAAAAAAGAGCTATGAATTTTATTAATTCATAGCTCTTAAATTTTTTAGCTTTTTTACTTAATAACCTCTAGGAATTTCTCAAAGAGAAATAAAGACTATTTTTATTTACTTTATAACCTCTAGGAATTTCTCTTGCATATAATCGTAGATATCTTTAGGAAGATTTGAAAAATAGAAACATTTGTCATTTAAGTAATTTTTATCAGGATATGCAATAGGATTATTTCTAAGCTCATCTGGAAGAAGTTCTAAAGCACCTGAATTCGGAGTAGAGTATCCGATGAATTCAGAGTTTGCAGCGGCAACTTCCGGCTCACAAAGATAATTTATAAACATCTCTGCGTATTTTTGATTTTTGGAGTTTTTAGGAATACACATAGCATCAACAAATTTATTAGTGCCTTCGGTTGGATAGAAGAAATCAAGATCAGTATTGTTAGCCATCATAGTAATAGCATCACCGGCATAATATGGTGCAATTGCGGCTTGGTTTCCTTCCATTTTGCCAAAAACTTCGTCCATTACATATTTTTGGAGAAGAGGTTTTTGCTCTTTTAAAAGATTGGTAGCTTTATCGATATCGCCTTTGTTAGCGGTATTTGGATTAAGACCGGCTTTAAGAAAAGCAATTGCCATAGCATCTCTTGAGTTGTTTATCATTAAAATATTGTCTTTATAGCTGATATCCCAAAGGATATTCCAACTTTTTGAAGGGTTTTGTACCATGGTTTTATTGTAAATAATACCAACTGCACCCCAAGTGTATGGAACACTATATTTATTTTCAGGGTCGTAACTTTGTGACTTGAATTCGTCCATAGTATATTTTGAATTAGGAACGTTTGCAAAATCAATAGGTGCTAACATATCTTCAGAAATTAATTTTGCTACCATATATTCAGAAGGAATTATAACATCATATGATAAGTTAGTAGATTTTAGCTTGTCATACATAACTTCATTTGAGTCAAAGGTCGTATAATTAACCTTAATGTTGAATTTCTTTTCAAAATCCTTAACTATTTTCATTGAGCCTTCAGATCCGTTTGCCATATATTCGCCCCAATTGTAAACATTGATTTCTGCTTCATATTTATGACATGAAGTCATCATAGGAATTGTCATTACAAGACAAAGTGCAATTGCAATTATTTTTTTCATTTATTATCTCCTTTTTACTATTTGAAAAGTTGTTTGTTTGTATCTCCATCAAGCATTTCTAGTTGACCTATGCCGTGTACATCAAGGTATTTTCCGTCATACTGTGGAACGCTGTATTTGTTAAACCACTCTTCTAGTTCATTTTTCATAGTATTTATTATATCAGCAAATTCTGGTTTGTCAATACAATTATTAAGCTCATCAGGATCGGCTT
>JAVVYT010000112.1:0-5237 GCA_036650995.1 Clostridia bacterium
GAGTTTATATTGGTTGTACTAGTGCAGCAGGTGGAGTAGCCTCAATTAGTGGGTCAATAATTGGTAGTTTAATGCTTGTAATTATTAGAAATGGGCTTAATTTCGTGCTAGCTAAGTTTAGTCTTAATGTAAACTCAACCTATGTTACATTTGTGCTAACAGGTATTATTGTTGTAGTGGCTGTATTAATGGACGTAATAAAAAATAAAAATTCCACTAAATTTAAAGCGGAGTCAGAAAAGAAAAAGCTAAAGAAGATTTATAAAATAAAATATGAAGAATTACAGGTTGAAAAGGACTATTTAGTATCAAATAAATGGATAAATAAAGAAGAAAAAAATATTAAATTAGGAGAGTTAAATGAAAGAATAGATAAATTAAAGGAAACACTTTCTAGTGAGCTTGCAAAAGCAAAAAAATAATAATTATAAAAGGAGAATTTATTTATGAAGAAAAAAATTATTAAAATTTTAGCAGTAACCCTTGTAATCGCAATGACAATAGCACTTACAGGTTGTTCTTCTAAAAAAGAAAAGAAAATTGCGGTGGTAGCTAAAGGCGAATCCCACGCATTTTGGCAATCAGTAAAAAAAGGAGCAGAAGAAGCAGGGTCTAAGTATGGGTATAAAATAACCTTTAGAGGTCCAGCTAGCGAGTCGGCTAAAGACTTACCGGCACAAAAAGAAATGGTGCAAACAGCTCTTTCAAATAATGTATCAGGTCTTGTAATAGCAACTATTGGCGAGGGGTTTACAGACCAACTAATGCAGGCTTACGATATGAAATTACCAATAGTGCAGTTTGATAGTGGTGTTTGGAAAAAAGATTTAGATGCTATAAACACAGCAAATAAAAATCCAATTGTAGCCTCAGTAGCTACTAGTAATGTTTTGGCATCGGCACTTGCAGCGGAAAAGTTTTTTGCTGATATAAAAGATGATATTGCAAGCACATCAGGCTTTGTAGTGGGTATTATTCAACACGATGAAACTCAAACAGGTGTAGACAGAGCAAAAGGCTTTGAAGATAAATTTAGAGAATTAGCAGACGCAGATGCAAACACTAATGGTAAATATGTAATGCAAAAAGAAGTAAAACCAGGTGATGCAGATAATGCGTATAAAGGTGCTTTAGAGGCGTTATATGAAAAAGGTGCTAAGGCTATTTATATGACAAACGAAGGCATTGTAAAGCAGGTGTACGATGCTATTGGGGCGGCAGGCACTAAATATGATGCTATAAAATTTTTCGGCTATGACGCCGGAACAAAGCAGATAGAATGGATGAAAAAACAAAGTGGGCCAAAACTTGTAGGGGCAGTAGCACAAGATTCTTATCAAATAGGATATCAAGCGGTAGAGCAAGAAGTATTTGCGATAGAGGGAAAAAGTGTAACTCAAAATGTAGCTATTGCAGGAGCTTTTTGGAATTCTAGTAATGTTGATGATATGATATCTAAAAATCTAGTTTATCAGGGATAATAAATATATTAAATAAAAGCTACTTTTATAGTGGCTTTTATTGATTTTTTAAAGTAAATTTGATATAATGATAAAAATAGTTATTATGGAGGAATTAATAATGTTAAAAGGAATGTCAAAATTGTTATCACCGGAGCTTATAAAAATTCTATCTGAAATGGGACATAGCGATGAAATTGTTATTGTAGACGCTAATTTTCCAAGTGCAAATTTTGCGAAAAGGCTAATAAGATACCCGGGTATTTCATCAACAGATATTTTATCGGCAGTACTAGAAGTATTTCCGCTAGATAGTTATGTTAAAAGCCCTGCCGCTTTAATGAATGCAACAGATATGGTACCTGAAGTTTGGGAAGAGTATAAAGAGATAATAAATAAAGCTGAAAGTTCTAAAATAGACATCGAAATGATGGAAAGATTTGATTTTTATGAAAGAGCTAAAAAAGCATATGCAATAATTGCATCAGGCGAGGAAAGACTTTACGGAAATATTATCCTTAAAAAAGGTGTAATAAAGTAAAAGTAGTTAGTAATTTTTAAAAAAACATATTAATTACAAAAAAATCTTGACATATTATTAAATAATATGTTATACTGTTAGAGCCGCATATAAATGGTTATAAATGGCTTTTAGCCTACCTAAATTAGCGAGTATAATATGAAAGAGAGGTACTTTGTATGTACGCAATTATTGTTACAGGCGGAAAACAATACAAGGTGCAAGAAGGCGATGTAGTTTTCGTAGAGAAACTTATCTGCCAAGAGAATGATGTTATTACTATTGATAATGTAATCGCAGTATCAAAGGATGACAAACTTACTATCGGAACACCTACTGTTGAAGGCGCAAAAGTTACAGCTAAGGTTGTAAAAAATGGCAAAGACAAGAAAATTATGGTATTTAAGTATAAAGCTAAAAAGAACTACCGTAATAGAAAAGGTCATAGACAACCATATACTAAAATTCAAATTGAATCAATAACAGCATAATTTACATTATAAATTCACATTAACGGAGGTGTTTTAACATGGCACATAAAAAAGGTATGGGTTCTACCAAAAACGGACGTGACTCCCAAAGTAAACGTTTAGGAGCTAAAAGAGCTGATGGACAATTCGTTCTTGCAGGCAACATTTTGGTAAGACAAAGAGGAACAAAAATTCATCCTGGTAATAATGTTAGTCGTGGTTCAGATGACACATTATTTGCACTAATAGATGGCAGAGTTAAATTCGAAAGAGTTGGTAAAGATAGAAAAAAAGTTAGTGTTTATACCCTTGCTAACTAATCTTAGCACAAAATAATATTTAAGTTATAAGCCCAGCACAGTATTATATTGTGCTGGGCTAGTATAAATAATAGAGTAATTTTAAAAGTAATGTTTTTAGTTTGTTTTGTAAAAGATATATTTATCTGCTTTTGTAAAATAAATTTTAATAAAGAAACTTTTAATAAATTTAATTTAGAAGATAATACTGATTTATATTTTAAATTAGTAGATATATAAGGAGTAAAAATGTTTGTAGATGTAGTTAAAATATTTGTTTCATCTGGTAGCGGCGGTAACGGTGCTGTTACTTTTCATCGAGAAAAATATGTCGCAGCAGGCGGACCGGACGGCGGAGATGGTGGCAAAGGCGGAGATGTTATTTTTGTTGCTGATAAAAACATCAATACTCTTGTAGATTTTAGATATAAAAAGAAATTTGTAGCAGCTAATGGTGAAAATGGCAAGGGCCGTCAGATGACCGGAAAGTCTGCACAAAATTTAATCATAAAAGTACCAATCGGTACAATAATTAGAGAGGCTAACAGTAAACAGATAATAGCGGATTTATCTACCGAAAAACCTTTTATAATAGCAAAAGGTGGAAGAGGCGGATGGGGAAATCAACATTTTGCTAATGCCACAAGACAAATTCCTCGTTTTGCAAAAAGTGGTGTTGAAGGAATTGAGCTTGAAATACTATTAGAGCTTAAATTAATTGCTGATATCGGTCTTATCGGTTTTCCAAACGTTGGTAAATCAACCTTTTTATCAATAGTTAGTGCTGCTCGCCCTAAAATTGCAAATTATCATTTTACTACCTTGTCACCAAACTTAGGTGTTGTTAAAATAGACGATGAAAATTCCTTTGTCTTAGCTGATATCCCCGGAATTATCGAGGGTGCAAGTGATGGACAAGGCTTAGGACACGAGTTTTTGCGTCATGTTGAAAGATGTAGACTGTTAATTCATATTATTGACGTTTCAAAAAGCGAGGGCAGAGAGCCGATTGAAGATTTAAACAAAATAAACGCAGAACTCTTTAAATTCAATGAAAATCTAGCTAAAAGACCACAACTAGTTATTGGTAATAAAACCGATATTGCTTTAGAAGAAGATATTTTAGAATTTAAAAATCATATCGAAAAGCTAGGATACACCTATCTTGAAATGTCCTGTGCTACAAGACAGGGCGTTGATGCGGTAATTAATAAAGCTTATAATATGTTAAAAGAACTTCCAGAGATAGAAGTTTATAAAGCCGATTACATTCCACCTATAATAGATAAAAACAACCGTGATTTTACTGTTAAAAAAGAAAATGGCATTTACTTTGTCGAAGGAAAATGGCTCATTCCAAAACTTAATTCAACAAATTTTGAAGATTATGAATCCCTTCAATATCTGCAAAAATTATTAAAAGATGCCGGAATATTTGATAAATTAGAAGAGGAAGGCATTTTAGAAGGCGATACCGTTAATATTTATGACTTTGAGTTTGATTATATTAAATAAAGGGTGATGATTTGAAACGCCTTGGATTTACCATAGGTATTACACTAGTTTTATCATTAATATTTTTAAATATTATATGCAGTGATCTAGTCACATTAATTTTGGCTATTACTGCATTATTAGTGTTTTTATTGTTTCTGCTATTTATTAAAAATAAAGCTAGAGCTTTTGTTTTAGTCAGAACGGTATCTTTTACTGTACTTGTAGCTTCACTTTTGTTTTATTGCACCTATACTTTAACGTATAAAGCAAATTCCGAAGTTTATGGTAGTAGCGTAAATCTAGAAGGTGTTTTGTATGAACAGCCTTTAGAGTATGAATCCGGTACCTTTGGCTACGTAATAAAACCAACTAACGTAAATGTTAAAGGAAAAATACTGGTATATTCAAAGGAAAAATTAGATGCTGATATTTATCAAGATATCTCTTTAGAGGTTAAAATATCAAACTTAAATAAAAAACCGCCACTTGATGAAAGCTATAATCGTGCTAAAGGAATATATCTTACAGCAAGTTATTTGAGTAACTTTGAAAATAAAGGTCTTACAAATAAACTACCATTAAGATATTATTTTTTAAAAGGCAAAAACTTCGTTGTCACAACATTAAATTCAGTTACAAATGGAAGCATAGCTACCGCTATTATGACAAGCGATAAAACTGAACTTCCAAATGAACATAAACAGCTTTTTAAAGCTGCGGGTGTATCACATTTAATGGCAACATCTGGTTTTCATTTGTCATTGCTAGCATCGATTTTATTTCTTTTATTGTCTATTTTTAAATTACCAAAAAAGATTAAAATTGCTGTTGTAATGATTGTCAGCGTACTGTTTGCAGCATTTATTGGATTTCCTCCGTCCATTACTAGAGCATTAATTATGCTATTAGTTTTCTATTTTGGAACGTTTTTTTATGTAGAGGTAGATTCATTAAATTCGCTAGGAATAGCAGCTACTTTAATTTGCCTTTT
>JAVVYT010000113.1:0-2351 GCA_036650995.1 Clostridia bacterium
AGCTTTAGATTTTGGAAATCTTTACATTTTGGAAAGCTTTAGATTTTGGAAAGCTTTAGATTTTGGAAATCGTTATGCTTTGAAAAACTCTGATACTGCTCTATAAGTCATATACAGATCGCTTTTAGCAACCACTTCAAAAGGTGAGTGCATAGATAGTACAGCGACTCCTAAATCGACAACGTCAATATTAAGGTTTGCGATATACTGAGCAACTGTTCCTCCGCCGCCTTCGTCCACTTTGCCTAGCTCGCCACTCTGCCACCAAATTTCATTTTTATCAAACAGGTCTATAAAATAAGCCATTGTTTCCGCCGACGCATCTGAGGTGTCGCCTTTTCCTCTTCCGCCCGTATATTTTGTAAGCACAGTACCTTTTGCCACAAATGCACAGTTTAAATTATCCATAACTTCAGGATAGGTAGGGTCATATGCTGCATTTACGTCCGCAGAAAGGCATTTACTATTAGCAGTGCATTGCCCGAAACTTACAGAGGCATTTTCGCAAAGTGTGCGTAACATATTAACAAAAACGTCGCTTTGCATACCGGTATTTCCCATACTACCAACCTCTTCTTTGTCTGCCAAGATAGTAATAACAGTTGTTTTAGGGTCGTTAATTTCCAGTATACTACTTAAAATAGGATAACTGCAAACTCTATCATCATGACCATAAGCACCGATAAGACTTCTATCAAAGCCAATATCTCTAGCCTTAAACGCAGGCACTAGTAAAAGCTCTGCTCTGAAAAAATCTTTCTCTATTATGCCATACTTTTCATACAAAATATTTAGGATATTAAGCTTTACACTCTCTGACTCTTTATCGTCTTTAAAAGGCAGGTTGCCGATTAGAATATTAAGATTTTCCCCCTCAATAGCATCATTTAATTTTTTGTCCATCTGTTTTTTAGCTAAATGCGGAAGTAAATCGGTGATTACAAAAACAGGGTCGGTGTCCTCTTCGCCTATTGTAACTGTTATCTTTTCGCCATTTTCGAGTATCATAATACCGTGTAGTGCTAGTGGTATGCAGGTCCACTGATATTTTTTAATTCCACCATAATAATGCGTTTTGAAAAATGCCATCTCGTCCTTTTCGTATAAAGGATGTGGCTTTAAATCAACCCTCGGACTATCAATATGAGATGCCGCTATATGCACGCCCGAATTTAAAGGCTCTTTTCCTATAACCCCTAAAATAAGGCTCTTGCCCCTATTGTTTAGGTAAAATTTCTCTCCGCTTTTATAGTTTTTTTGATATGAAAACTCTTCAAATCCGTTTTCTATCGCAAGCGGAATTGCTTTTTCTACAAACTCACGTTCGGTTTTTGCAGCATCTAAAAACTTCATATACCCTTTTGCATACTCGTTTATTTTTTCTCTCGTGTCAACATTTATATCTGATAGTTTTTTCTCTTTTAAAAATAGCTTTTCTCTAAGTTCCATTTTATCTATCCCCTTTTTCCTCTTTTGTTTTATTGCAAAAACATCTTTTTTATATTTTTTAATTTATCTAAAATCTGTATCTTTTATTATAGTTGAAAATCATAATTTTTTTATTTTATTTTATTTTATTTTAAAAACCAAATCTTTTAATTTAACTAAAATCTGTATTTTATTATCTTGAAAGACTTATGGCGTACCTATTATAAGTGTTTTAAATAAAAATTTGATATCTTTTCCTAGTCGATTTTATATATCTTTTTATAATGCTCTTTGGCTTTTGCTATCTTTTCTACATAGTTTTTTGTTTCTTTAGCTGGTATTACTAAAAGTTCTCCGTCTTTGCTAAATCTGCTATCTTTTAGCCAGGTGTCAAGAGTACCGGGTCCTGCGTTGTATGCACAAAGAGCCAGCCTTTCATCAGAATATTTTTGCAAGCATTTTTCAAGGTAAAAAAAGCCTACCCTTATATTGGTATCTACATCAAAAATATCACTCTCTTTAAGGTCTGAAAACTCTTTAAAACTTGTCGTTATCCATTCAAAAGTAGTATCCATAATCTGTGTAAGTCCCTTGGCATTAGCTCTTGAAACAGCTTTTTCATCAAAATTACTCTCCGCTTTAATAAGTGCATAGCAAAGACTGAGCGGTAAATCATACTGTTTTGAATATTTTTTTATTACATCGTCAAATTTCACTGGATACATTACATTATTAAAAGTTTTATATCCGAAAAAAATTATAGCTGTTAAAACTAAAATGGAAATTACTAAGATAGCAATGCTCTTCTTTTTCTTTTTCCGCTTTGTTGCCACTATAAATAATCCCCTTTTTAAAATATTTTAGCTCCCACATCGTAACCCTTTTATCACATTCATACCTCGACCTTAAACCTTAAAAATTAA
>JAVVYT010000113.1:2451-5223 GCA_036650995.1 Clostridia bacterium
CTTCCTCGTACTCGATATCGTTTTGCTTGAAAAAGTCAATTATTTGGTTGCCTAGAACGTTGTTTTTCTTAGTATCCCCGACATTTTCTATAATATAATCGCTGTTGTTTATGTAAAAGTCGTCCTCCGGCTGAGCTAGTAGCCTATGAAGGGCAGCCGACCTCGTTATTTTATCTCTTCTTAGTATTCTAACAAGCCTTACCGGAAGTGGTGCTATAACTGCGACCACAAAATCACAGCTTGTATTAAATCCACTTTCAATCAAAGCGGCAGCGTCGATACAAACTCTATCTATCCCTCTGCGTGATAAATCGTCCATCTTTTCTAAGATGTTCTCTATAATATATTTATGCGTAATTTCATTTAAAAGACTTAAACTTTCCTCACTTGCAAAAACTATTTCAGATAAAACTTCTCTGTCTAACTCTTCGTTTTCATCTAAAATATTTCCAAAACTCTTTGTAAGCTCCCAAAGACAGATACTTCCTTTTTGTGTGACCTCTCGGGCTACTACATCTCCGTCTATTATTTCAAAGCCGAATGTAGCAAAAATTCCTGCAACCTCGCTTTTACCAGCTCCGCTAGGGCCTGTAATTCCTATGGTTAGCATAAAATCATCGTCCTTTCGTTTTTAAATCTTTATTTATTAATTCTTATTAATTTTATTTAACATTTCTTTATTTGTTTTTAATAATATTTTTTAATAATTATTTATTTACAATCTTCTATTTTTTTTATTATTAATTTTTATTGCTAATTAATTTCTACTATCTTTTAAATTTATTTAATTTGTGAAATTAATTATAAACAATGACACAAAAAAAAAAACGACAAGATACCGTTAAGAAACCGTTAAAATTAATTAATGTTTCATAAAATTAAGCCATAGTATATTGTAGTGAAAATCCTGTAATGTTAGATTTAAAGGAGTTTCGTTGGATTTTCACTATAAAACTGCATATTCAGCGAAAACACAAAAAATGGAGGAGTTAGCTATGGCCAACACATTTCAAATAGTATCGGTACTTGTATCAATACTATCGTTCGGGTTTGCGGCATGGTTGTATCTGTGGGTAAAGAGACAACCGTCTGAGAACGTAAAAATAGCGGCGGCAGGAAAACTTATTCGCAATGGTGCGCGCACATTTTTAAGGAAAGAATACACGGTACTTGCAAAATTTGCAATCGGCGCGGCGCTGCTGATATTTATTTTGCTTCCGAATCCAATCTGGAGAGGAACCGGAATAGCTCAGAACGCCATAATGGCTATTGCATATATTTTCGGAACTGTATTCTCGGCCATAGCGGGCAAAATAGGTATAGAGGTTGCCACTATAGCAAACGTTAAGTCGGCTGAGGCGGCACAAAAGGGAATTAAGCCCTCGTTTATGGCGGGATTCCGCGGCGGCGCGGTAATGGGAATGGCGGTCGTCGGCTCGAGTCTGCTCGGCGTGACGCTGGTATATATGCTTACAAAAGACCCGACTACCGTTCTCGGGTTCAGCTTTGGAGCAAGCTCACTCGCCCTGTTTGCAAAAGCAGGCGGTGGAATTTTCACCAAAACCGCAGATATCAGCGCTGATTTGGTAGGAAAGGTTGAACTGGGGATACCCGAGGATGACCCGCGCAACCCGGCTGTTATTGCGGATAACGTCGGTGACAATGTGGGCGATGTTGCGGGCATGGGCGCAGACCTGTTCGACTCAAATGTCGCATCAATGGCGGCGGCACTTGTCATGGCGACCTCGCTTGATTTTGCTATAGGCGGTACAATGAATGTCGGCATGGTCTTTTGCTTCGCCGCGCTGGGTCTTCTCGCCTCGATAATCGGGGTAATGACCGCAAGAATCGGCAAAAAGGGAAACCCGACAAGGGCGCTTAACTCAAGTACATATGTTACTACAGGAGTATACATCCTTTTAACCGCCGCTGCAACATTTCTATTTGGATTTGAGTGGCGCATATGGGGTGCATGTATAGTCGGACTTGTTGTCGGAGTGATAATCGGAATCACAACGGATTACTTTACGGATGACAGCAAAAAGCCGGTTCGCTATGTGGCGAAAGCAAGTAATTCCGGACCTGCATTTACAATTCTTTCGGGTATTTCTTACGGGCTTCTGAGCACGCTTCCGGCGATGATCGGAATCGGAATTTCGGCACTTGCAGCATACAAGCTGTGTGAGCCTATAAATCCCGAGCACGCAATTGAATTTGCGCTGTTCGGTATTTCCATGGCTGCGGTGGGAATGCTTTCAATAGTCGGTATGATTGTCAGCAATGACGCATACGGGCCAATAGTGGACAATGCGCGCGGACTTGCCGAAATGGGAGATCTCGGTGAGGAGGTGCTCGGAATTACCGATGAGCTTGACTCGGCGGGAAATACCGTAAAGGCAGTGACAAAGGGCTTTGCAATTTCCGCTGCGGGATTAACGGTTATCGCGCTGCTCGGCGCATTTATGAGCGAGGTCAATTTCGCGGCTGCGGAGCTTGGGGTTCCGGGAATCACAAGCTTTGATATTATGGATCCGCTTGTATTCTTCGGAATGCTTATCGGAGCTGCAATTCCCGCTGTATTCTCGGCGATGCTCATGCTCGGAGTTGACAGAAACGCACAGCGTCTGGTCGCTGAAATTCACCGCCAGTTCAGAGAGATAGTAGGTCTTAAAGAGGGCAAGCCGGGAATTGTGCCCGAATATGACAAGTGTATCGAGATAGCGACTACAGGCGCACTCAAGGAGCTTATTCCCGCCGGCATTACCGCAATTG
>JAVVYT010000114.1:0-5171 GCA_036650995.1 Clostridia bacterium
ATCTTCCTTGGTATTCTTTTCCCGGTTCTATTTTCAACAGGCGCATATCTAAACAAAGCAAAATAACACTTAATTTATTAATTCAAATTAAAAGTCTTGATATAGTCTTAAACTGTACTGTATCAAGACTTTTTTTACTGATTAAGTAAAAAATTTACAATATAAGTAATAGTTGCAAATTTCGACATAATTATATTATAATTAAAGGAAATAAAGAAAAAGGACAATAATATCAATGAAAAGAAGAACTCTTATTTTAATAAATGTAATTGTCTGTTTTATAATCATTTCAGGATTTGCATTTGTCACAATATTAAACAACAATAATATGGGTGAAATAATAGAAAACGATATTGAAAATATCACAAAGCTCTCTTCTTCAACTATCTACGGTGAAATAGATAATTCCCTTACAAAGCCAATCTTTGTTGGTCAAACAATGGCTAACGATACCTTTTTAAAGACTTGGCTTAAAAACGAAAATACCACTCTAGAAAATAATGCTGATATAATAAATTATTTAACCTCATATCAAAAAAAATATAACTATGATTCAGTCTTTTTAGTTTCTTCTAAAACTAATGTATACTACCATTTTGATGGAATAAACAAAGTAATCAGCGAAAAGGATAGTCACGACGTTTGGTATTATGATTTTATAAAATCAGGCAAGGATTATGATTTAGATGTTGATACGGACGAGGCAAATAATGGCAACTTGACTGTTTTTATAAATTGTAGAATTAAAGCGGAAGATGGCAGTGTTTTAGGGGTTGTCGGCGTTGGTGTTAAAATGAATCACCTCCAACAACTTTTATTAAAATATGAAACAGAATATAATTTAAAGGCATCTTTAATTAATAAAAGTGGTGTCGTGCAGATAGATTCAGATGCTAAAAAGATTGAGTCTACTAATTTTTTTACAACTGAAGAAAGCAAAGAAAAAAATAGAATTATTAGTAACACTGATAGTATGGAGATATTTTGGTATCCATCTGTTGAATCCCAAAACTGCATAACTTCACAATATATAAAAAATCTTGATTGGTATCTTGTAGTTCAAAAAAATACTATGCCTATTAAAGATTATTTAACCAGTCAGTTCAATAGAGATTTAATTTTTATAATCGGAATTATCGCAATAGTTATTTTGCTTAGTACTTTTATAATAAGCAGATATAATAAACTACTAATCAGCACAGCTGCAACCGACGAGGTCACCGATCTTCCAAACGCTAAAATGTTCCACGAGATGTTCAGAAGAAATTACAAACGCAATGCTTGTAAAACCGGTGTTCTATTTATCTTTGATATTGACGGATTTAAGGAAATAAATGATAAAAATGGCCATTTATTCGGAAACACTGTTCTCTTTAAAATCGCTACTATTCTAAAAGAATATATTGGTAATAAAGGTCTTATTGCAAGGTTTGGCGGAGATGAATTTTTCGGTGTCATTTATGGAAATAAAGAAAATGCAACAAAAACACTAGAAGAGCTTTTCGAAGTTATTACAAATAACGACTCTCTAAAAGAGCTTACAAACATCACAATAAGCCTAGGAGCTACTGTTTTAACTCCCGGTGTGAAATTAGACACTCTAGTAAAAGAAGCCGACACCGCAATGTATTGTGCTAAATCTAATGGCAAAAATCAAATGCAGTTTTATGAATAAATAAAATTTACCTGTTCTAAAAACACCCTTAAATAATTGCAAAAAATAAGCACTATTTATTTAAAATCATTTCTTATAAAATCATTTTTAAAATTAAAAACTACCATTGCTTATTTAAGCAACTACGAAGTATTTATTCTAGATAACCTCTTCTAAAATCATTTTTTTAAAAAAGATAAATATGATTTTTTGTACAAACAAACTTACTTATTCCAGAATTTTTTCTTCTTCTTAAATAGCTGTAAAAAGCAAAAAAATCTTGTATATTATAATACAAGATTTTTTTAAGTAATTTTAGCGCCTTAATTATTTGTTTGCTGTGATAAAAGCTTTAGCAGCTTTTTCAGTAGCTACTGCAATTGTAGGCTCTGGATATTTGCTGTTTTTACCGCCAACACCATAAAAGAAATATTCTCCGGTTTTGTTTTTGAATAGTCTTTCCTCAAAACCGTTATCATCTCCGAAATTTCCGAAATATAGAGATGCTTCTTCTGTAGCTGTTTCAGTATTATATGTTTTTTTGTTAATTGTTTTTTTCATTTTACTTACCTCCTGTTATTTATTATATTAATTAATCTTTAATACTCTTTCATTTTAACAACTACTAATAATTTTTTCAATAGTTATTATTAACAAAATAACTAGCTATTTTATGTGCATTTTGTACATTGATACACTTTCGCCGATTTTTGGCTTTTTTAGTGCTTTTATTCATATTTTTTTTAAACATTATAATTATTTTATGTAATATTTATAATAGCCTAACTTATTTTTTTAAAGCGTTTCTATTTTATTTCATAAGAAAGATATTGATATTAAAAATTAAAGCTAGTAGATTTTGTTTAAAAAGCAATTAAAACAAAACATCTATAAAATTAAAAGTAAATATATTTTTAAAATCAAAAGCTAGGTATCTTTATAATTATCTGCAAACGTCTATAAAAATAATAGCTATTATTTTTTCAAATTAATCTTTTTTGCTCATCTGAAGTTGTGCCATAACAAGGTTATAGTATCTGCCTTTTTTCTGCAAGAGTTCCTTATGCGTGCCTTTTTCAACTATTTTTCCGCTATCCATTACAAAAAGGCGATTAGCATTTTTAAGGGTAGATAATTTATGTGCTATTGCAATTGTTGTTCTGCCTTTAATTACCTTTTGCATTGCATTTTGAACAGTTTCTTCAGTTTGAGCATCAAGAGAAGAGGTTGCCTCGTCTAAAATTAAAAGTGAAGGATTTGTAATTATAGCTCTTGCTATTGCAATGCGTTGACGTTCACCGCCCGATAATGAATAGCCGTGTTCACCGACAATAGTGTTGTAACCGTCTGGTAACTTAATTATAAACTCATGAGCCGACGAGATTTTAGCCGCTGATATAACCTGCTGAACAGTGGCAGTAGGGCAGGTATATTTTATATTATCATACACACTTCCAACAAATAAAAAGGTATCTTGAAACACAACGCCGGTATTTTTATGAAGATGAACAGTATCTATATCACGAATATCGGTATTATCTAAGGTAAGGCTTCCGCTATCGACATCATATAGTCTAAGGATAAGATTAATAGTAGTTGATTTTCCAGAGCCGGATGCACCAACTAGTCCAATCATCTCACCGCTTTTTATTTCAGCGGTTATCTCTTTTAAAATCGGCTCATAACTCTTATATCCAAAAACGACATTTTTAAGATTAATATCACCATTTATATTTGGCTTTAGAGAATTTACGCTATTTATAATAGCCGGCTTTTCATTCATAATTTCAAGCACTTTAGTAAGACTTACCATCATCTCTCCTATCCAGCGTGGAAGAAATACAAGCCACTGAATAGGTCCATAAATAAATCCTGTATACATTATAAACTGCACAAGCTCGCCCTTTGTAAGCGCTCCGCCTAGCACATCAAATCCGCCAAAATATAAAACTAAATACTCACCGATACCGATAACAAAGCCTAATATTGGAAAGATAATCGACCATAACCGCTCGTTTTTAATAGAAGTATCTGCTAGCTCTTTTGAAACGGTAGAGTACTTTTTAATTTCTTGCTTTTCCTTGCCACACGATTTAACAACCTTGATACCCGATATTATATCATGCAGAATAATGTTCGCTTTAGTTTCGATTTTCCACTGTTTATGATATCTTCTGTTTATTAGATATTTAAGTTTCATTGTAATAAAGAAAACAAGTGGAAAGGGTAAAAACACAATCAGTGCTAGCTTTGGACTTGTGACAAATAAAATAATAGTAACTATAATAAAGATAATCCCCTGATCAAAAATCCTCTTACCTTGGGTTTCAAAAAAATTACGAACTTTCATTACGTCATTTGTAATTCTTTTCATCAAATCACCGCTAGTCTTTTCACTAAGGGAACTCATCGAAAGTTTTTGAACATTGGCATATGCTTTCATTCTGATATCCGCTGTCATCTTTTGCCCGTTTACAGCTATTATTCTAGAACTAATTATAAAAATTACCTCACCGACAGCCCTCGTTAAAAATATGGCACCACAGATAATTATAATATCAGCGACTGTTCCGATTTTAGGGGATAGATATTTATCTATTAATATTCTATTTAAGTATGGCACTAAAACATAAAAACAATTTGATAACGTAAGTAAAATACCGGCGAATAAAAAAGGTTTTTTATATTTTCCGGCAAGGCTAAACAGATTTCTAAATATCTTCTTCTCCCTGATATCTTTCATCGTAAAATCTGCACTTCCTATTTTTTTGTCCTTTATTTCTTCTATTTCATTATATATTCCTGTTGCTAGGTAATAATTTGTAGCCTTGCAAAGCTCACCTAAGCTTTTAATATATTCCATAGTAAATCCACAAATAAGTATGCTATCTTTCCCCTTAGGCGTTAGTATAAGCTCTGCTGAGGCAATATTATTTTGGATTGATATTTCACTTATGTTATTTATATCAAACTTTAATTTTTCTACACTGTTTTCAGTTAATGTTATATTTTCTTTAGTAACAATTATTTCACCGGAAACAAGCTCGCCCTTAGCCGATAAATTGTAACTCCCTTTATATAAAACCATCTTTAAAATCACTTCCTTTATTTTAATATTAACCTCTTTTTTAAAATAAATACGGTATAATAAGCTTCTTTTCTCTAGCTGTAAGCTTTTCATACTCACCTATTTCATACCTGTTTCCGTCAATGTCACAGATAAGAATTTTACCTGCACGATTTACTCTCTTGACGTTTTTAGATGCCTCTTTTACAGCAAATGATTTCTCGCCATTTTTTAATATTACGTCAAAATATAAATACCCCATCTTTTCTTTTATCTGACGAATAGTTGTTATTTCATAGCAAAAATATCTTCTTGAAAGCTCGTTTTTAATAAGCTCACAGCTCTTTTCGTCAAGCTCATTTACATCTGCTATTATTCCTATTTCATTTTTATCTTTATCCTGAACACTGATATACTTTTCTTTATAAGTTTCTGGAAATATACGTGTTA
>JAVVYT010000115.1:0-3715 GCA_036650995.1 Clostridia bacterium
TGATATAATTAGTCTTGATATAATTAGTCTTGATATAATTAGTCTTGATATAATTAGTCTTGATATAATTTGCCTTGATATATTATATTAATTAAATGATATACCTTATTAATAGATAAGGTCATTTTTTATTTGATTTAGATTTGCGTATGAAAAGAAGATACTTCCATTGAAATTTTTAAGGGTGTTGCAAAAATTAAGCTGTCGTCCAATCTCTGATGATGGGAAATAATCATACACACCAGGCACTGTTTTATACGCTGCATGCCCTATTAAAAGCCCAACTCCTGTGCCTTCTACAACATCACTCCACCAACTTGAAAGCACATCAAAACTAACACGAGGATTTGTTCCTGAAAAATATATTTGAGGGGCAATATAATCTAAAATTCTATCTTTTACCCAAAGTCTTGTGTCAGCATAAACTTCGTTGTAACTTTCGTAGCTATTAGTTGTATTGGAGCCATTTGGATTTGTGGATTTATCAGCCCAAATTCCACCAGGTGAAACGCCGAAAGCCACTTTACTGTTGTGATTATTTACAGTGCTATTAATGTCTTTTATTAGCTTGTAAGTATTGCTACGTCTGAAATCTTCACGACTTTGCCCTTTTGAATAAAGGTTGTATGACTCATCATCGTTATATGGATACGCTTGTTTATCGGGATAAAAATAATCATCAAGATGAATTCCATCTATATCATAGTTATCGACAAGCTCTGCCACACCGTCAATTACAAGCTTTCGCACTTCAGGTTTTGCAGGGTCGTAAAAAAGCATTTTTTGGTTTTTACAGTTGATATCATAACAGCCATCTTCGCCACTACATTTAGTAGGTAACCAAAGATCAGGGTTTTTCTTTAATGGGTGAGAGTCGCATAGCAAACTAAGCTTAGTTACCGAGGCTCTAAAAGGGTTAATCCAGGCATGAAGAGCTATCCCGTTTTTGTGTGCATAGGAAATAAAATACTGCAAAGGGTCAAAGTTTTCGACTAGTGACGCCCCTTGACGTGTTGTTAAAAACCGTGAGGTTGGAAATATTTTTGAGTTATAAAGTGCGTCCGATTCAGGTCGAACTTGAAGAAAAATTGCATTTAATTTAAGAGATTTACAGTTATTTACAATTGTGTTTATCTCATTAATAAGTTTAGCTTTTGAAAGACCATATTCAGATGGAAAGTCAATATTCCACGCAGTCGTTACCCAGACTCCACGCACTCCGTCTAATGTTACAATATTACCATTTGTGTTGTCGTTTATTACAATATCTTTAGACGGGGTTTTATTTTGGTTGTTGTTAGATAAATTATTAGAAGGCTTTTTAGTAGTATTATTACTTGCATTTTCATTTTGTGAAGAGGAAGCTCCTTGGCTTTCGCTTGTAGCAGGAGGTGGAACTTCGCCATTCGGTGCCATTGGAATTGGAATAGAGGAGGAGTCTACTTCGGTAATTTCACTGCTACTCTCTGAAATAAGAGGGGAAGGCTCGTTTTGCGGTTTTTTGCCACATGAATATAATAGCATCGAAAATACCATAATAGATATAACAATAATATTAAGTCTTTTGCCTTTTGATTTCAAAATAAAACATCTCCAGTTAAATTATTAAAATTTGGTAATTTAATATCATAGAAAAATAGGGTGATAATGAAAAAATGAAAAATCTAAAAAACGCAGTAGTAGGGATAGTAACAGGTTTTATAAATGGACTTTTTGGAGCGGGAGGTGGACTTATTTTAGTGCCATCTTTAACTAAAATATCAAAGCTCCCGCAAAAGAAAGCAATGGCAACTTCACTCGCTGTAATTTTACCGCTTAGTATTCTCAGTGTAATAATTTATACTACAAAATCTAGCATTAATTGGCAGATACTAATCCCAGTAGTAGTGGGTGGACTTATCGGCACACCGATCGGGGTATATCTCTTAAAGATTATCTCTTCAAAAATCCTAGCAAAACTATTTGCTGTATTTATGATAGTAAGTGCAATTAGATTAATCTTTTTTTGAGAGGAAAACATATGAATATAGTTTATCTTATCCTAATCGGTATGGTATCAGGGGTTATAAGTGCAATGGGAATGGGTGGGGGAACAGTGCTAATTTTAGTGCTAGGTTTTGCATCTGAGCTAGATCAGGTAGCTATTCAGGGAATAAATCTACTGTATTTCTTGCCAATTGCTGTTTTTTCGATAATATGCCATATTAAAAATAAAAATATCGAGATTAAAACTGCGTCTAGTGTTATCCCTTTTGGATTAATAGGCGCTATAATCGGTGCTACTATTGCAAATTTTCTTTTAAATGGAATGTATCTTAAAAAGATTTTTGGGGTTTTTGTATTGCTAGTAGGATTTTATACTCTTTTATCGGATATTAATTGGAGTTTTTTAAAAAATCCAAATAGTCCTGCAAAATAATGGTGGCAGATAAACTGTCGATATTTTCTTTTCTCTTTTTGCCTGAAACTTTTTGCATATTGAAAATATTATGTGAGGAAACAGTAGTGGAGCGTTCATCACGAAAGATGACTTTAAGGGAATATGTATCGGTTAAAATTTTGGCAAACTCCTCTGTTTTCTCAGCACGAGGACCTTTTGTACCATTCATATTAAGTGGCATACCTAATACTACTGTGTCGGTTTTATGCTCAATAGATAGCTCGCTTATCTCTTTGGCAAGCATTCGCATATTGCTATTTGTAATAGTTTTTACCGGAAAAGCAAAAGATAAAAGTGCGTCTGATATTGCAATTCCTGTGCGAACATCGCCATAGTCTATGCCAATTATTTTCATAAAATTTGTCCTTTATTTAGTATATTATTTTATAATGATATTTAGTATCTTATTAGTTACTAAAATTTTCTTTACGATTTCCTTTTCAGATATTAAAGAAGAAAGTTTTTTATCTTGATTAAGTACAGTAAAGACTTCAGCCTCAGTTGCATCTTTAGCAACTAAAATAGTGCCTTTCATCTTGCCATTTATCTGTATTGGAAGATTTATCATAGTGTCCTCAAGCTTTGTTTCATCGAAAATAGGGAATTTTTGGCTCGTTACAACACCTGCAAAACCAGATATTTCCCACATCTCTTCTGTAATATGTGGAGCAAAAGGGTTTAGTAGTAAAATAAAACTACGCATTTCGCCTTTTGTAATACTGCCTTTAGCATAAATTTCATTTATAAGCGCCATAAGTGCCGCAATTGCTGTATTGAATTTGAGGTTTTCTATATCTTCTGATACTTTTTTTATAGTTTTGTTGAAGGATTTCTCTAGCTCTTTTGAGTAGCTATCTTCAGTAGTTATCATATCAAGAAGGTTAAAGGTGCGATCTAAAAATCGTTTGCAACCTTTAATGCTTGTTTGTGACCATGGTGCTGCTTTCTCAAAATCACCGATGAACATTTCATATAAACGCATAGTATCAGCGCCATATTCTTTTACAATGTCGTCAGGATTTATTACATTTCCACGGCTCTTAGACATCTTCTCGCCATTTTCACCAAGTATCATACCGTGAGAAGTGCGTTTTGCGTAAGGCTCTTTTGTTGGAACAACACCGATATCGTAAAGGAATTTATGCCAAAAACGTGAATAGAGAAGATGAAGTGTTGTATGCTCCATACCGCCATTATACCAATTGACAGGTGTCCAATACTCAAGTGCTTCTTTAGAGGCTAAAGCTTCAGAATTATTAGGGTCACAGTATCTTA
>JAVVYT010000115.1:3725-5084 GCA_036650995.1 Clostridia bacterium
GAACCAGCCCATTGTGGCATTGTGTCGGTTTCACGTTTTGCAGGAGCACCACACGAAGGGCAGGTGGTGTTTATAAAATCAGTCGCTGTAACAAGTGGTGATTCACCATTTGCGGTAGGCTCAAAATTTTCAAGATCGGGAAGTTTTAAAGGTAAATCCTTTTCGTCTATCGGTACCCAGCCACACTTTTCGCAGTAGACAACAGGAATAGGCTCGCCCCAATATCTTTGGCGGGAGAATACCCAGTCACGTAGCTTAAAGTTAATCTTCTTGCTACCGATTTTTTTGTCCTCTAAAAATTCAATGATTTTAGCTTTAGCATCTTTTACTGAAAGTCCGTTTAGAAAATCTGAATTTATCATAACGCCATCGTTTATATCGGTGTACGCTTCTTTTTCAATATTGCCACCGTCTACAACTGTTATCATAGGAATATTAAATTTAGTCGCAAACTCATAGTCACGTGTATCGTGAGCAGGTACAGCCATAATAGCGCCTGTTCCGTAAGACATCAATACATAATCAGAGATGTAAATAGGGATTTGTTTGTTGTTTACAGGGTTTATTGCAAAAACACCGTCAAGGCAAACACCGGTTTTGTCTTTGTTTAACTCTGTGCGTTGAAAATCACTCTTTTTAGAGGAGGACTCTCTGTATGCTATTAATTCATCGAAATTGTTTAAGCTGTCTTTCCATTTGTCTAGATATGGATGCTCTGGTGAAATTACCATATAAGTTGCACCAAAAAGTGTGTCTGGTCGGGTGGTGAATACGGTTAGCTTTTCTTCTTTTGAAGTGTTAAAGTCTACAAGCGCACCCTCTGATCTGCCTATCCAGTTTTTTTGCTGCGTTTTTACTCGTTCGATATAGTCGACTTCATTAAGGTCATCAATAAGACGTTGTGCATATTCAGTAATTTTAAGCATCCATTGGCTCTTTACTTTGCGGACAACTTCACTGCCACAACGTTCACAAGTGCCATTTACAACCTCTTCGTTTGCAAGAACTACTTTGCAGGAAGTACAAAAATTTACAGCCATTTCTTTTTTGTAAGCAAGGCCTTTTTTAAACATTTGTATGAAAATCCATTGCGTCCATTTGTAATAAGACGGGTCGGTAGTGTTGATTTCACGGGACCAGTCAAAAGAAAGTCCAAGAGATTTTATCTGCTCTTTGAAATGACGAATATTATTTTCTGTAACTATTTTAGGGTGGATTTTATTTTTAATTGCATAGTTTTCAGTAGGTAAACCAAATGCGTCCCAGCCCATTGGATATAATACGTTATAGCCCTCTAGTCTTTTTTTGCGAGCTACAATGTCAAGGGCGGTGTAAGGGCGAGGATGCCCTACGTGAAGC
>JAVVYT010000116.1:0-5080 GCA_036650995.1 Clostridia bacterium
AAATCAAGGAAAAAAATTAAAAGAATTTCAAGCAAAAAATCAAGGAAAAATTTAGAAAATGGTTTTGATAAAGCAAACGCATTTTTAAAAATAGATTTTATTAAATAAAGTTGTAAAAATATAAAGTGCAGATTTAAAAGGGAAAAAAGTAGAAGTGTTTGAAAGGACGTTTTGTTATTAAAAATATAGAATTATTATCACCGGCAGGGAGTTTTCTTAAATTAAAATACGCAATTGAGTATGGCGCTGACGCTGTATATATTGGTGGCAGTGAGTTTTCGCTTAGAGCGGCGGCTGAAAATGCTGATGAAAACGAGCTAAAAAATGCGGTTTCATATGCTCACAGTAAAGGGAAAAAAGTATATGTAACAACAAATATAGTAGCCAGAAATGCCGACATTAAAAATTTCGACACTTTTTTAAAGCAGGTAATAAATAGCGAGGCTGATGCTGTTATTGTAACAGATTTAGGGTTATTTGCGCACATAAGAGAAGTGGCGCCGAGCCTTGAAATACACGTATCTACGCAGGCAAACTCTTTAAACTATGAGAGCTGTAATTTCTTTTATAAAATGGGAGCTAAAAGGATTGTGTTAGCTAGAGAATTATCGCTTGAAGAGATTTTAGAAATTCGCAAAAACACACCAAAAGAGCTAGAGCTTGAGGCATTTGTTCACGGGGCTATGTGTATGGCGTATTCGGGCAGATGTTTACTTTCAGATTATATAACCGACCGCTCATCAAACCACGGAAGATGTTCACAGCCTTGCAGATTTAAGTATGCGCTAGTAGAGGAAAAACGCACAGAGGACTATATGCCGATTTACGAGGACGAGGGCGGAACTTTCATTTTAAATTCCAAAGATTTATGTATGATAGAGCATATAGACAAGCTAGCAAACGCAGGAATACACAGCTTTAAAATAGAGGGACGAGTGAAAACAGAGTTTTACGTGTCCACTGTTACAGGGGCATACAGAAGAGCGATAGATGATTTTCAAAATGGAAGAGCGTTTAACAAAAACAACCTAGAGGAAGTGTTAATGGCAAGTCACCGCACCTATACAACTGGATTTTACCTTGATGAAACGCATCGTCAGATATATGGCAGTGCCTCGTATGAGCAAGATAGCATACTAATCGGGAATTTTATAGAGTATGATAAGAACGAAAAGCTTATGAAAATTCAGATGAAAAACAAGTTTTACAAAGGTGATACATTAGAGCTTATTGCACCAAACAAAGAGCCGATATCATTTATAGCAGATGAGCTTTATGATGTCGATAAAAATGAAATTAGTATGGCTAACCACCCTATGGATTATTATTATATAAACGCACCATTAGAAGAGAATGAATTTTCACTCATTAGAAAGCGTGTAAGCAAGTAGTAATCAAACTCGAAAGGATTTTATTAATATGTTATATCTAGTTTGCACACCTATTGGAAATTTAGAAGATATTACGTTAAGAGCTATTAGAATATTAAACGAAGTGGATTTTATAGCCTGCGAAGATACAAGAGTTACTATAAAGCTATTAAACCATTTTAAGATAAAAAAGCCACTCATTAGCTACTATCAGCACAACGAGAAAACAGCCTCAAACGTTATAATAGAAAGACTTTTAGCGGGTGAGAATGCAGCACTTGTAACCGATGCTGGAATGCCGGCTATATCAGATCCCGGCGAGGAGATAGTGCGAGAGTGCTTAGAGAGAAACGTTCCATTTACAGTAATCCCGGGGCCATCTGCCTGCGTGTCAGCTCTTGTCTTATCGGGGCAAAGCACCGGAAGATTTACCTTTGAAGGTTTTTTATCGGTAAACACAAAATCGAGAAAAGAGCATTTAGAAGAGCTTTCAAAACTACAAAATACAATCATAATGTATGAAGCACCGCACAAACTAATTAAAACGCTTAAAGATTTATATAAAACGCTTGGCAACAGAAGTATTACAATAATAAGAGAGCTTACTAAAATTTACGAAGAGGTTATAAAAACCACCCTAGAAGAGGCACAAAATTTATATACCGAGAAATCCCCTAAAGGCGAGTTTGTACTAATAATAGAGGGCAGTCAAAACAAGGAGGAAAAAGCGTCAATGGAGCAAGTTTCAAACACGTTTAACAGCCTTATAAAAGAGGGATATTCAAAATCGGCAGCGATAAAAGAGCTAGCTAGCATCTATCCAATAAAGAAAAACGAGTTATATGATTTATTTATAAAGGAATGATTAAAATGATACGAGTGGGAACAGCAGGTATGGACGACAGCTTTAAATTAGCTGGTTATAAATCGAATATAAAAGTGCCGGAGTACCTTTCAAAAATGGGGCTTTGCGCCTATGAATATCAGTGCGGACGAGGCGTTAGATTAAGTGCAGAAACCAAAGAGAACTTTGCGAAAAACGCTAAAGAGTATGATATAGCGGTTTCTCTTCACGCACCATATTACATCTCAATGTCCTCTGTTGATGCTATAAAAAGGGTAAATAGCGTAAATTATATTATGGAAAGTGCTAAGGCGGTTAAAATCCTAGGCGGTAAAAGAGTAATCTTTCATACCGGCTCTTGTGCTAAAATTTCTCGTGAAACAGCACTCATATACGCAAAGGAAACGCTAGAGCTTGCCCTTAACACCCTTAAAGAAAACGAGATTTCAGATATTATTTTATGCCCTGAAACGATGGGTAAAATAAATCAGCTAGGAACGTTAGACGAGGTTATAGAGATGTGCAAACTATCAGAGATTGTATATCCTTGTGTTGATTTTGGGCATATAAACGCAAGGGAGCAAGGCTCTTTAAAGGCGATAGAAGATTTTGACAAAATACTAATGAAGATAAAAAACGAGCTAGGGAGCGAAAAGCTTTGTCATATGCATATGCACTTTTCTAAAATCGAGTATACAGTGGGCGGAGAAAAAAAGCACTTAACGTTTGAAGATACAGTGTTTGGACCTAACTTTCCACTATTAGGCGAGCTTATTTTAAAGCATAATATGGAGCCGACTATCATCTGTGAGAGTGATAATACGCAGGTAAAAGACGCTCAGTTTATGGCAGAGTATTTAAGGAAATAAAAAAGATATAAAAAATAATATTTATAAAACGTTATAATTTTTGAAAAGAGAATTATAACGTTTTTTTTGGTAATCATAAAGTATAGAAAAGAGGTAGAACTTTATGAAAACAAAAGCTGTCCGCCTTTATGGAAAAAACGATTTACGATTAGAAACATTTGACTTAAAAGAGATTAAAGAAGATGAAATACTAGCGCATATAATCTCTGATAGTATCTGTATGTCCAGCTATAAAGCCACGTTAATGGGGAGCGAGCATAAAAGAGTGCCAATAAATATTAAAACCTCACCGATAATAATCGGGCATGAGTTTTGCGGTGAAATAGTGAAAGTAGGGAAAAAATGGAAAGGCGAATTTAAAAAAGGCGATAAGTTCGCAATTCAGCCAGCGGTAAACTACAAAGGAAAACTAGATGCACCGGGTTATTCATACGAAAATATCGGCGGAGCTAGCACCTACTGTATTATTCCAAATGAAATTATGGAGAGTGGCTGTCTTTTGAAATATAATGGGTCGGCTTTTTTCTATGGCTCACTCTGCGAACCGCTAAGCTGTATTATTGGCGGATTTAACGCAAGCTATCATACAACGTTAGGTAGTTACACTCATAAAATGGGTATTAAAAAAGGCGGAAACCTTGCAATTCTAGCCGGTGGAGGAGCGATGGGACTTGCCGCTACAAGCCTTGCTATTAATAGTGAAAATGCACCTTTATTGATAGTGGTTACTGATATAGATAAAGAAAGACTTAAAAGAGCGAGCAGTATTTTGCCTGTAAAAAGGGCGACAAAAAAGGGGATAAAGCTTGTTTATTTAGATGTAAGCGATAGTAAAAATATAGCAAGTCATCTTTTGAAACTAACAAATGGCAAGGGTTTTGATGACGTTTTTGTTTATACGCCGATAAAAAGCGTGGTAGAGCTAGCGGACGAGATTTTAGCGGTGGACGGGTGTTTAAACTTTTTTGCAGGACCTACAAATGCTAACTTCAAAGCGGAGCTTAATTTTTATAATGTGCATTATAATGCGGTGCATATCGTTGGAACTAGCGGTGGAAATACAAAGGATATGAAAAAGGCACTGTCATTAATCGAAAAAGGCGAATTAAATCCTTCAAATATGATAACCCATATAGGCGGACTTGATGCGGTGATAGATACAACGCTAAAACTACCGCTAATAGGTGGTGGAAAAAAGCTAATCTATACCAATATAAAAATGCCACTTATAGCAGTGGAGGAGTTTAAAAAAAGGGAGAATGAAAGCGAGCTTTATAAAAAACTAGCAAAGATTATTTCTGAAAATGGCGGTGTTTGGAGTGAAAAAGCAGAAAAATATTTGCTAGAAAACGCTGAAGCTATTTAAAAAAAAGGAGGGTGATGTAACTTGGCAACAGTAGTTAATATGCCAAAAGTTGGGATATCGGTTGAGAGCTGTATTATTACAAGTTGGCATTTTAAAAAAGGCGATATCGTAAAGGCAGGGGATATTCTTTTTAGCTTTGAAACCGATAAGACAGCAGTAGACGAGGAGGCAAAAACAAGCGGTGAGCTTCTAGAAATTTTAGAGAATGAGGGGAGTGATGTTAAGGTTTTAGCCCCTGTTTGCATAATCGGGGAGCATAATGAGGATATCTCGGGACTTTTAAAAACTACTAATATAAAATCAGCAGAAATAGCAGATGAGTTTATAGAAAGCATAAATGACAAGGCAGAGAGTTTTAATGAAAATGAAGAGATAGCAAAGGATTTTGTTGAAAATGAAGAGCAGAAAAAAAATCAGTCAGAGGATTTTAATGGAAAAGAGTTTAATGAAGAAGAGAGAAAAAATGAGGGGATAGCGGTCACATCGGCGACAAATAACCCAATAATTATCACCGCTTATAATGAAAACAAAGGAGTAAAGATATCAAAAAGGGCAAAGAGGCTAGCAAAAAAGAGCGGGGTTAATATAAAGGAAACAAAAGGCACAGGAGTTTACGGCAGGATATGTGAAA